>JAJRQU010000080.1 GCA_024280095.1 Alphaproteobacteria bacterium
TGATCGGGGTAATGTTCATGGTGGTGATTGGCACCTTCGCCTGGAATAGCTTTAAACTTATGGGTAAAATTCCGCGCCATGATATTTTCGTTATCATTTTTGTGACCGGCATTACGGTGGCCTTTGATTTGGCGGTAGCCGTGGTGGCGGGCGTGATCATCTCGGCTCTGGTTTTCGCCTGGGAGACCGCACGGCGAACGCATGCCACCAAAAGCATTGATGAGAATGGCTCTAAAATATACAAGCTTTCCGGGCCGCTGTTCTTTGGTTCCGTGGCCAGCTTTTCCGAATTATTTGATCCGAAAAATGACCCCGATGACGTGATCGTTGATTTTATTGATTCCCGCGTATGGGATCATTCCGGCCTGCAGGCCATTGATGCTTTGGCGGTAAGATATGAGGCTGCGGGCAAAAAACTCCACCTGCGCCACCTTAGCGCCGATTGCCGCCGCCTGTTAAACAAGGCCCGTAAAATTGTCGAAGTCTCTGTCCTGACTGACCCCGCCTACGGCGTGGCGGTGGATTATGACGGCAATTATGTGGTTATGAATACCGCCAAAAAAGCCCAGCCCGAAGTATAATAGCCCATGCTAAATTCGTCATTCCCCCGCAAGTGGAAATCTACTATGATACCGGTAATAAAATAGTAAGAGACAGAATGAATGACACAGCTTGAAAATCTTAAAGACGGTATTCTGGACGGACAGAGACGGGCCTTGGCCAAAGCCATCACCCTGATTGAAAGCAGCCGCGCGGATCATCAGGCTGACGCGCAAGAGCTTTTAGCCCTGCTTTTGCCCCATACGGGAAAATCGATCCGTCTTGGCTTTACCGGAACGCCGGGCGTTGGAAAATCCACTTTCATTGAGGCCTTTGGCCTGCAGCTAACGGCCTTGGGGCATCGGGTGGCGGTCTTGGCCATTGATCCGTCTTCCACCCGCACCGGCGGCTCCATATTGGGGGATAAGACCCGCATGGAGCTATTGTCCAAAGACCAAAATGCCTTCATCCGGCCAACGCCTTCTGGCGGGACACTTGGCGGGGTGGCGCGGCGCACGCGGGAGGCAATGCTGCTATGTGAGGCGGCGGGTTATGATGTGGTGCTTATTGAGACTGTGGGCGTCGGCCAATCGGAGATTGCCGTGGCAGATATGGTTGATATGTTCCTGCTGATGTTATCACCGGGCGGCGGCGATGACCTGCAGGGGATCAAACGCGGCATTATGGAGCTTGCCGATCTGGTGATCATAAATAAGGCAGACGGCGATTTTAAAAAGGCCGCTAGCCGCGCCGCAGGGGATTATAAATCGGCGCTTCATCTGATGCGGCCCAAACATGCCTGCTGGACAGCAGATGTGCTCTTGGCTTCGGCGCTCAAAATGCGCGGCTTGACGGAGATTTGGGAGAAAATTCAAGCTTTTGAAAAGGCCATGAAGGACAGCGGCCAATTGGAAGACATGCGGGCGCAGCAGGCAAAAGCCTGGATGTGGTCCGAAATTCATGATCAATTGGCCGACGCCTTTAAAGACAGCCACTTGTCAAAGGTTAAGGATATGGAGCAGCAGGTATTGGCCGGAAAAACCCCGCCCACAGCAGCGGCGCGAAGCCTCCTGAAAGACTTTCTCAATTAAATCTCGCAAATAATCCATTCCCTGCCCCATAACGCAAGGTTGAAAGAGGGAACGAAACAGAAGGAGCCACAGCGACGACTTAGCGACCGACCGGGAGTGCAGCCCTTAGCGGCGCTTGAGCGGAATCCAAAGAGATATATCCCATGAAAACCCTTTAAAGAGCTTGACCTCTTCCCATCAATGCCATATATACCGCTTTCATATTTCAAGGGTCATCATATTGATTCTGAAGCCATCCTGATGATAGGCCAAACAAACAAATAGACGTTAAAAGATTTAAGGACAATATTATGTCACGCGTATGTGAATTGAGCGGTAAAGCCGTAATGAGCGGTAACAATGTAAGCCACGCCATGAACAAAACCCGCCGGGTATTCCGCCCTAATCTGATTAGGGCCAAGCTGCTTAGTGATATACTTGGTCAATCCGTCGCCATGAGAATCTCAACGAGCGCATTGCGTACGGTTGAGCATAATGGGGGATTGGATAATTTTCTGATCAAAGCAAAAGATGTTAACCTGTCTTTGAAAGCGCGCCGCCTGAAAAAACTGGTTAAAAAGAAATTGGCGGATATTGCCGCTTAATTGCTTCCTGCCAAAATCCGATTAAGGCCGTTGATATTATCAGCGGCTTTTTTTATGGGCGCGGCTATTTTAAACATCATGAGAATATTGCGCTGCAGGCGATTATAATTATTATCGGACATGATATATATGATCGTTTCCCCCAGATCATTCTGCCGAACGGCCAGGGCTTCCATATTATCCAGATTAAACGGAAAAGCCAGATCAGCGATGATTTTACCTTTGACAGATTGCCCGGCCTTGATGGACAGAGCGGGCAGTCTGGTGAGCCGCGCGGCCATGCCTTTTGCCAGTGAGAAATGTCGCTCAAGCACCAGAATATCGCCATTTGGCAAGGTCGCCATATCTGTTGGCCGATAGGACGTGCTGGTCTCATATCTTAACGGTTCAATCTTGCCATGTCCGATGATCCAGCCTCTTGCCTGCTCAATTCCCCCATTGACGGTTGTCTCTTCCGATAAGGCCAGCATACGGCCATCAGGCAGCGTGGTCAGCGCCTCGATCCCTAAATTTTTAGGCAGGGAAGCATATGTGCGGGGCAGCTCCGGCGCAAAATTGACTTTCTGGGCAACCGCCGAAAATAAACTGTTATATTCGAAGGGACGGCTGGCTTGAAAATACCGCAGCGTGTGGGGGCTTTCAAAAGAAACCACAAAACCCGCCCCATCAACGGCGGTTATCGCCTCGGCATCCAGAGCATTTGATTTTTGAGGGCCATCAAGATTCTTTATCGGGGCCATATGGGCATTTTTTATGTCAATGAGATGATTGTTATCATTATATATCATGTCGGCGACAAACCACCGGCTGCTGTCAGAAACTCCCAAAAGCTGCCGGCCATCGGGGCTCACGACAAAACTTGAAATGCCGCCAAACTGACGATTGGGACTGGTGATTTTTAGCCCGCCCAAATAATGCAAACTGCCAACCGCCGTGATGGAGGCGTCTTTATGATTTAAGGGAATGGATGTGGCCGATAAGACAATGGCCGATTCACTTTGCTTTTTATCCTGCACGGGCTTCGCAGAATCCGCATGGGCCACCGTCATGACGGATGTTACAAAAAGGATCACAATTCCATAAAAATTGATCTGTTTTTTATATAGCCTTGCCATATTTTCTTAAACTTTCCGTATATAAATCAAGGGCTTCCGCATATGAATCATATGAAGATATTTTCAGTTTTATAGAGTTTTTCATAAGAGTATGTTAAGAATAAGATGGCATTATACACATTCAAAAAAAATCAACCATAACAAGAAGAAAAAAATTGCTCGCAGAAAAAAAAAGTCATTCAGATACGGGGGCAGATACGGGGGCCAATACGGCGCAAGATGAAGACTTCGTCGCATGTGATGATGAGCAGCAGAAATATATTTTGGTGCAGGTGGCGCAGCGGTTATTTCATGAGAAGGGATTCTCCAAGACCAGCCTTTCCCATATTGCCAAGGGCGCGGGCATGTCCCATAAAATGGCGCAGAATTATTTCTCCTCCACCAAAGAAATCTGCCATCAGGTCATTGATGTTTATTTGAAAAACCAGAATGATCAATTTGAAAAAATTAACCAGAATAGTAATGCACGACAGCGGTTGAGCCTTTATCTGGATCAATTTGCGGAAGATTCGGACAGTCTTGTGGCGCGGGGTTGCCCATTGACTAATCTGTATTTTGATGTGAAGCGCGAGGATGAAGCCCTTGCGGATCATGCGGCAAAGCTCCTGCACAATCGTCTGGACTGGATCAAAGAACAATTTGTCATGGTCATGCGGGTAGAGGGGGTCACAGACCTTCCTGAACGTCTGGCCAGTGCCATTCAAGGCATTGTCATGATGGCACAGGTGACCGGCAATGACCGTTTAATCAGCCATCAGGTCAATCAGCTTAAATCCTGGATTCGCTCTATGTAGGTCTGCATCTACGCTAAGAAAATTATTTTCTTTTTCGGATTTTCTCATCAAATAAATCAGATAATTGCGCCGTGATGGCCTCGCCCAATTGTTCGGCGTCCATGACGGTAATGGCATTCTGATAATATCGAGTCACATCATGGCCGATGCCAATGGCCAGTAATTCTACCGGCGAGCGTTTTTCAATCCAGTCAATCACACCGCGCAAATGATCTTCCAGATAATTGGCGTTATTGGTGGACAGGGTGCTGTCATCCACGGGCGCCCCATCGGAAATAACCATCAAAATACGCCGCTCTTCGGTTCTGTTCATGAGCCGGCTATGGGCCCAGAGCAAGGACTCGCCGTCAATATTTTCTTTCAACAGGCCTTCTTTCAACATCAGGCCCAGATTATTGCGCGTCCGCCGCCACGGGCTATCGGCGGTTTTATAGATGATATGCCGCAGGTCATTCAGCCTGCCCGGTTTTACCGGCTTGTCATTCTCAAGCCATTTAAGACGGCTTTTCCCGCCTTTCCACGCTTTGGTGGTGAAGCCCAATATTTCAACCTTAACCCCGCAGCGCTCCAGCGTGCGCGCCAGAATATCGGCGCACATGGCCGCAATGGTGATGGGGCGGCCCCGCATGGAACCTGAATTATCAATCAGCAAAGTGACCACGGTATCCTTGAAGTCGGTTTCATTTTCCACTTTGAAAGACAAGGCATGCAAAGGATTGGTCACCACCCGGGTCAGGCGGGCAGTATCCAGCATCCCCTCTTCCAGATCAAAATCCCAAGACCGCCGCTGCTGGGCCATGAGCATCCTCTGCAAGCGATTGGCCAATTTGGAAATCATGCCATGAAGCCCGCTAAGCTGTTGATCCAGATTACGCCGCAGGAAGGCCAGTTCTTCGCTATCACAAAGATCTTCGGCGGGAATCGTCTCGTCATGAGCGGTGGTATAGATAGAATATTGCGGCCCCTGCGCCTGATTTGTGCCAAGGTCATTGGGGTTGAAGCGAGCCATTGCCTTGGCCTCTTCGGCCATCATGTCATTGATCATATCTTCGGTAAGGTCGCCCCCCATGTCGCCGGCTTCTAATGATCCACCCTCGTCACTTTCTTCGCTTTCATCACCTTGGGTATCATCCTGGGCATCGCCGTCCGTGCCGTCATTCTCTTCGTCATCAACCTCGTCCTGATCTTCCGGGTTATCTTCTGAATTGGGGGCGGCGCTTTTATCATCAGCCTCAATATCATTGGCCAGATTGAGGTCGGCAATGATTTTGCGGCTGACGCGGCTGAAGGCTTCCTGATCTGATATATTATGGATGAGTTCATCAAGATGAAGCGCGGCTTTGGCTTCGATCTGGGTGCGGAACTGATTGACCACATCATCGGTGGTTTTCGGCGGATGGGCGTGAGTCAGTCTTTCGCGCACCAGAAGCCGCAGAATATCAGACAAGGGCGGCTCTTGCGCCTCATCGGGCAGCGTGAGGCGGTTTTGGGCATAATGTGCGTCAAGTGTCGCCGCCAGATTTTGCGCAACGCCGGGCATTTTGGACGCGCCGATGGCCTCGACACGGGCTTGTTCCATAGCCTCGTAAACGCCGCGCGCCACGGGCAGGTCGGGGGCAAATTTTTCATGGATTTTTGAATTATGATACCGCAATCTCAAGGCATAGGAATCGGCCATGCCGCGCGCCCTGGCGACCTCGGCGGCGGTTAAATCAATGGATATGAGGGGCAACCGGCCTGACGTGCCGGAAATATCAATATTTTCAGCCCCGAAACTTAACCTAAGATCAGCGTTATCCGCCATGGCCCGCACGGTGGCTTCCACGGCATGTTTAAATTGATCCAGTTTATGGGCAGCTTTTTTGGGCATTTATATTCTTGTTGATCATTCTGGTTGAACTATTGGCGGCAAGGCAGATTCCGGTAATTCCGTGCCAAAGCAGCGTTGATAATATTCCGCCACCACAGGCCGTTCCAATTCATCGCATTTATTAAGAAAGGTCACCCTGAAGGCAAAAGCCACATCCTTGAAAATCTCGGCATTTTCCGCCCAGGTCAGCACGGTGCGCGGGGACATTACCGTTGAAATATCACCATTGATAAAGCCGCTGCGGCTCAAGTCAGCCACTTGCACCATCTGCTTGATCAGCGTCCTGCCCTTTTTATCCTGAAGGGCGGGCAATTTGGCAAGGACGATGTTTTCTTCAACTTCATGGGAAAGATAATTGAGCGTGGTGACAATATTCCACCGATCCATCTGGCCCTGATTGATCTGCTGTGTGCCGTGATACAGGCCGGACGTATCGCCAAGGCCAATGGTGTTGGTGGTGGAAAACAACCGGAATGACGGATGGGGGTGAATGACTTTATTTTGATCCAGAAGTGTCATTTTTCCGGCCACTTCCAAGACCCGCTGAATGACAAACATCACATCCGGGCGTCCCGCATCATATTCATCAAAAACCAAAGCCGTGGGTGATTGCAAAGCCCATGGCAGAATACCCTCCTGAAATTCGGTGACCTGCACGCCGTCCTTAAGCACGATGGCATCTTTACCCACCAGATCAATACGGCTGATATGGCTGTCCAGATTAACCCGCACGCAGGGCCAGTTAAGGCGGGCAGCGATCTGTTCAATATGGGTTGATTTTCCGGTGCCGTGATAGCCCTGAACCATAACGCGGCGGTTATAGGCAAAGCCTGCCAAGATAGACAGAGTGGTATCATGGTCAAAGATATAGCTCGTGTCTATTTCCGGCACATGTTCATTGGCCTCGGAAAAGCCGGGCACCTCGATGTCACTGTCAATGCCAAAAACCTGACGGACATTGATTTTCATATCAGGCAGGCCTGCTTTAGAGTTTGTCGCTGATGCAGAAGTCATATTGTGTATCCATTTTTACTTATATGCTTTCTTTATGTCGTTCATTGTGGCAGTTTCGTCAAGTCCTATGGGCAATTTTATGTCCCTGAGGAATTTTTGGGAAAGAATTTTTGACCAGAATTATAGAGAAGTATAATAATGAGCGTTGCAGAATTAATTGAGCAGAAATTACGGGCGGGATTAAAGATCACATCAATCACGGTGATTGACGAGTCCCATAAACATGCCGGCCATGCCGGCGCACGCGAGGGCGGCGAAAGTCATTTCCAACTGGCCATCGTCTCCCCGGATTTCACCGGTAAAAACCGCGTGGCCCGTCAGCGGGACATATACCGGATTTTGAAAGAGGAAATGGCGGGGCCCATTCATGCCCTGTCCATTGATGCAAGGTCGCCTGAAGAATAAGAACCCCAGAAGAATGCCACTAAAAGAGTAAGCGTCATGTTAAAAGTCAAAATTATCCCTGTCACCCCCTTTCAGCAGAATTGCAGCCTTGTCTGGTGCGATGAAACCATGAAGGGGGCGGTCATTGATGCGGGCGGCGATGTGGACCATATCCTGGCCGCCATCAAACAACAGGGCGTTGATGTGGAGAAAATCCTGATCACCCATGGTCATCTTGACCATGCGGGCGGCGCGGCGGAACTTGCTGAAAAATTAGATATTCCGATCATTGGCCCGCAAAAGGAAGATAAATTCTGGATTGACCAAATCCCCGAAAATTGCCGTAATTATGGCCTGCCCGAGGGAAGATCATTCGATCCCGATCAATGGCTTGAAGGCGGGGATAAAATATCCTTTGGCAATATCAATCTGGACGTATATTTCTGCCCCGGCCATACGCCGGGCCATGTGATTTTCCATGAAAAAAATGCCGGCTATGCCTTTGTCGGGGATGTGTTGTTCCAAGGCTCCATTGGCCGCACAGATTTCCCACGCGGCGATCATGCGACGCTGATTAAATCCATCAAAGAACAGCTCTGGCCGCTGGGCAATGATACAAAATTCATCTCCGGCCACGGCGCCATCTCCACCTTCGGCGAAGAACGCGCCAACAACCCCTTTGTCGGGGATCAGGTTTAAAATGACCTGTTAATCTTGCATTATTTTTTAGTCCAACGGCATTAATTATGTAAAGAATCCTGACTCTTTGTCAGGATTCTTTACATAATTAACCGCAACGTCAAAAGTAAATATCATATAAGTCATTGTTTAAACGCGATTTTAATTATTGGCATGTTTTTTGCTTGATATTTAGCAGTGTAATGATTTGCTTTAAACGAATTTTCTTGGAAGGATCGAAAATGTTAAAAAAATCTTTTTTAGTCATGATTTTTATGATTTTGAGTTTTGCAGGCTTGCAAAATTCGCATGCAGGGGTCATCGTCGTTGTTGGTGATGTAAATGCGACCACCGCCGGCAACATGCCTTTATACGACAATGTATTAGGGGCCGGAACGAATGTATTATTTACGCGGGGCGTTGGGCAGCAAGGCGGCTTATTCAATTATTATAATTCACTGGCTGGTGTAACTGCAACGGCATCAATAGCGCCAATAACAAATGCTCTGTTAGCTGGTGTTGATTTGATTACCATTGCTGGTAGTTTCCAGCAGGTTCTAAATTATACGGTTGCAGAAATGAATGTTATTGCGGACTTCCTAACATCCGGGGGATCTTTATTAATGCTTACGGAAGCAGCTAATGTGACCAGCTATAATGTTTTTCTTTCTTCGATTGGCAGTAATATTCAATATACAGGGCAGAGATTTGTTGTATTTGATGTCATTAGTCCTGTTGAAGTGACGTCAATAACTGGCGGTGTATCCCAGTTCACTGCGGATGCTTATAATACCTTGTCTGGCGGAACTGCCGTTGCAATTACCCAAAATGGGACGGTTGTGGCGTTTGAAAATACGACAACGACTGTACCTCTTCCCGAACCTGCGCCTTTAGCGTTATTGGGCCTTGGTCTTATTGGGCTTGTGATAGCCCGGCGCCGGCGCGCGCAATAATTTTAGAATTGAACTGATTTTCTAAGCGGCCCCCCTATATCAGGGCGGCCGCTTTTTATCATTTTTCGGTCTGGCATTGCTCTAAATAAAAAAGCCCCCTCGGTTAGATCAGAGGGGGCTTTTAGGTTTTATAGCCCTAATTCTTGGCTTTATCCACCAGCTGGTTTTCTTTAAGCCATGGCATCATGGCCCGCAGGTTCTTGCCGACTTCTTCGATGGGGTGGGCGGCCCCTTTGGCGCGGGCGGCTTTTAATTTCACTTGGCCGACTTTATTATCCAGCATGAAATCATTGACGAAACGACCTTCCTGAATATCCGCCAGAATGCGTTTCATTTCCGCTTTGGTTTCCGGGGTGATGATCCGTGAGCCGGTCATATAATCCCCGTATTCCGCCGTGTTTGATATGGAATAGCGCATATTGGCAATGCCGCCTTCATACATCAAATCAACGATCAATTTAAGTTCATGCAGGCATTCAAAATACGCCATTTCCGGGGCGTAACCAGCTTCGGTCAAGACTTCAAATCCGCATTGAACCAAGGCCGATGCGCCGCCGCAAAGCACAGCCTGCTCGCCAAACAGATCAGTTTCGCATTCTTCCTTGAAAGTCGTTTCAATGATGCCGGCCCGTCCGCCGCCATTGGCAGAGGCATAGGAAAGACCAATTTCCTGCGCATTACCTGACGAATCCTGATGCACGGCAATCAAGGTGGGGACGCCGCCGCCTTTCAGATATTCGCTGCGCACCGTATGGCCGGGGCCTTTTGGCGCGATCATAAATACGTCAAGATCTGCCCGTGGCTCGATCAATTTGAAATGGATGTTCAGGCCATGGGCGAAAACCAGTGATGCGCCCGGCTTCATATTATCCACCAGATCATCTTTATAAAGATCGGCCTGCAATTCATCGGGCACAAGAACCATGATAACATCGCCCCATGCCGCTGCCGCTGCCGCCGTCATCACTTTAAAGCCTGCGGCCTCTGCTTTGACCCGGCTTGCGGAATTTTCACGAAGTGCAACAATGATATCACTCACGCCGCTGTCCTTCAAATTGGCCGCATGGGCATGGCCCTGGCTACCGTAGCCCACGATAACAACTTTTTTATTTTTGATCAGATTTACATCAGCATCGCGGTCATAATATACGCGCATTTTAATTTCCTTTTAGTTTTCAATAGTGTTTTTACGATTTAGGCCATAGGCCCGTCATTTGATAATTCTCTAAGCCCTCTGGTGATAATTCTAGAAGCCCTCTGGTGATAATTCTAGAAGCCCTCTGAACCACGCGTTAATGCTGCAACACCCGTGCGCACGGCTTCGACCAATCCGGCATCTTCCATCAATTTGATAAAAGCCCTTATTTTTTCGGTTTTTCCGGTCACTTCGAAGATATAACTGTCAAAGCTGCTGTCGACGGTCTTGGCGCGAAAAGCTTCCGCAATCCGCATAGCCGCCTGTTGCTCCCCATTATTGCAATGCACCTTGATCAGTGCCAGTTCCCGTTCCACATAGGGGCCGCTTTCCGTCAGGTCAGCGACGCGATGCACCGGAACAAGGCGATCCAGCTGCGCCTTGATCTGCTCAATCACATGGGGCGTACCCACCGTGACCACCGTAATGCGGGATTCTTTACCGCTCAGATCAACGGGGGCCACGGTCAGATGTTCAATATTATAACCGCGCCCTGAAAACAGGCCAATCACCCGCGCCAGCACGCCGGCCTCATTATCCACAATGATGGACAGGGTATGGCGGGCGGCAAGTTCGACTTCTTTATGGGTATGATACATTGTTTTTCTCCTGCGGCTGGTTATACCAATGCCGCTCCCCCTTTAAATTCCTGTCTATTTTTATTGCTGGCTTCATCGTTGGCTTCATTATCATCGGCTAGAATCATTTCATTATGGGCCGCGCCGCTGGGCACCATTGGGTAACAATTGGCCATTTTTTCAACGCGGCAATCCACAATAACCAAACCTTTTGTTTCAATCATTTCCTTAATAGCGGCATCAACATCAGCCGGCTTATCAACAAGAATACCGTGCCCGCCATAAGCTTTTGCCAGCGCAATAAAATCCGGCAGGCTATCGGAATAGGACTGAGAATACCGCCCGCCGTGATTCAACTCCTGCCACTGGCGCACCATGCCCATATATTCATTATTCAAGATAAAGATTTTCACCGGCAGGCCATATTGAATGGCCGTACCCAGCTCCTGAATATTCATCTGAATCGAAGCTTCGCCCGCCACATCAATGACCAAGGCGTCCGGATGGGCTATCTGCGCCCCGATCGCCGCCGGAAAACCATATCCCATGGTGCCAAGACCGCCCGATGTCATCCAGCGGTTTGGGTCTTCAAATTTCAGGAATTGCGCCGCCCACATCTGGTGCTGACCAACCTCTGTCGTGAAATACACATCTTTGTCTTTGGTCAATTCCTGCAAGCGTTCCAGCGCGTATTGCGGCATGATTACATCGTCAGACTGGCTATATTTCAAGCAATCGCGTCCGCGCCATCCTTCAATCTGTGCCCACCAGTCATCATAAGACTGGCTGCCGTTTTCAAGGATCGTCGCCTTCCAGACCTTCAGCATATCTTCTAATACATGGGCCACGTCACCAACAATCGGCACATCCACCCGCACCGTTTTATTAATAGATGAGCGATCAATATCAATGTGAATTTTCTTGGAATTCGGCGAAAAAGCCTCCAAACGTCCGGTCACCCGATCATCAAAGCGCGCGCCAACGCAAATCATCACATCACAGTCATGCATGGCGTGGTTTGCTTCATAGGTGCCGTGCATGCCGAGCATACCCAAAAATTGCCTGTCCGATGCGGGATAGGCCCCAAGCCCCATCAAAGTACTGGTAATAGGCGCACCGGTTAACTGAACAATCTCGCGCAGTAATTGCGCCGCCGCCGGGCCGGAATTTATAACGCCGCCGCCCGTATAGAAAATCGGTTTCTTTGCGCGGGCCATAAGGCTCACCGCTTGGCGAATACTGTCAATATCGCCTTTGACTTCCGGTTGATAACTTCTGTGTTTGATCGCACCGCTATGGCGGATGCTGCTGGTTAATATCTGAATATCTTTTGGGATGTCAACCACCACGGGGCCGGGGCGGCCGCTTGTGGCCACATAGTGGGCCTCATGAATAATCCGGGACAGATGATCCACATCACGCACCAAATAATTATGCTTGGTACAATGGCGGGTAATGCCGACGGTATCTGCCTCTTGAAACGCATCACTGCCGATCAGATGGGACGGCACCTGCCCCGTCAGACAAATAATCGGAATGGAATCCAGCATGGCATCGGTCAGGCCGGTCACCGCATTGGTCGCGCCCGGCCCTGATGTCACCAGAACCACGCCCGGCTTTCCGGTAGACCGCGCATATCCCTCCGCCGCATGGACGGCCGCCTGCTCATGACGCACCAGAATATGGCGAATTTTATCTTGACCATAAAGCGCGTCATACAGCGGAAGCACAGCACCACCCGGATAGCCGAAAATAACTTCGACACCCAAATCCACAAGTGAATTTATGATGATTTCTGCA
>JAJRQU010000081.1 GCA_024280095.1 Alphaproteobacteria bacterium
CCCGAAATCCTATGCTGGAACGGCTTGAGCCATCGTAATTGGTCGCGACTCGCAGATCACCGCCCAAAGACGCAATGGGCAGAACCGAACCAAAGAAAGGCGCACTAAAAGAGGTTGAGCCCGAAACGCTGTCCCGGTTCGTACTGGAACGGCTCATATCTACCTTCCATTCAGTATTATCCGTCACCAACCATTCCGCCGACAAAGTAATGGCCAGCGTCTTGTCATCTATACGGCTGAAACTATTGGATGTTCCGGCTGTAAATACCCGGTCACCGCCGCCGGCAAAAGGAAACGACAGCCGTGGATCAACATCCTGCTGCGAGAATATATTCAGACTGCCATCAGCTTCAAGCGGAAGATAGGACCCAAAAGCCAGATCCTTGCTAAGACCTATATTGGTATAGTCGGACTCACGATACTGAACAGAGGCGCTCACACCAAACCGTTCTTCGCTACCGAATTTATGGGAAAATGTTCCCGATACCAGAAAATCATTTGAAAAATCAGAAGCCCGCATACCTCGCTCAAGCGTAAAATTGGCAAAGCCGGAAGGGCGCGACAATGGCGACTTGGTTTCAATTTCAACCAAACCGCCCGTCCCCGCACTGTCGTGGCTGGGCAAAAGCGTTTTGTGAATCGTTACTTTCTCTACGGAGTCTGCCAGAATATTACCTAGATTGGCTGATCGTGACGCGCTGCCAGCTGAATTGGTGGACGCCAAATTCAAGCCATTCAATTTAATCGCATTAAGGGCAGGCGACAACCCGCGCACCATAATGTTAGTGCCGGATCCTGTTGCGGGGTCACGCTGGAAGGTCACGCCGGGAACCCGGCGAAGGGCTTCGGCCAATGTGGTGCCGACAAAGTCGCCCATCTGGTCTGATGAAATAACGGAAGAGCTGTTTTCTGCCAGCCGTTCCTGATTAAGGGCGCGGGCGCGGGCGCTTCTTGACCCAAAGATTACCACTTCTTCCAAGGCCGCTGTTACGCCGCCAAGCGTGTAATTATTATGCGCGGTTTCATTTTTACCCAAAGTGATGCCGACTTCCATACCACGGTAGCCCAGATAGGAAATGCTCACGGTATGCGCACCTGATCTCACTTTGGGGAATCTAAAATTTCCTTTGTCGTCGGTCGCGACTGCCCTGTTAGTATCTGCAATACGCACCAGAGCCCCAACCAGCGGCACGCCTGAACGCTCATCCGTTATGGTGCCGGTCACACTGCCCCATCCAGAAGCAACCTCGCCTGATGCGCCCGGTGCCATTTCCTTACTGATATTCTGGGAATTGTCCTGCCCATTACCCTTTGAAGCCGCACCGCCCTTACGGATAACAAGGGTGTTATCGTCCCTCATTTCAAAAACAACACCGGTTCCCTGCAAAAGTGATTTCAAGGCTTCTTCTGCCGAAAGGTCGCCATTTGCCTTGCCAGACACCCGGTCTGCTACCAGATCTCCTGAGGCAACAATATTAATATTTGTTTGCTTTGAGAATTCAAGAAGTGCCTTTGCAAGCGGCTGGGCCTCAATATTAAACTGATAGCGTGCGCTGTCCTCAGCATGAGAATAAGTCACTGACCCGAGCAGGGCCAAACCCGATACGGCTGATACCAATGCGGCCTTGCGAAGCTTTCTGAATGTTACCTTACGATTATATGCTGACACTTATGTCCTCCTCTTATAGCATTTTCATCTGACTTTATGACAATAAACGGACTAAATTCCCGTTTTCAGAAAGAAGACGTTCAACAAGAGAAGGGCGGGACAGTATGACGTGAAAATATTTACAAAATGTAAAAATCAGTTATTCTGTTTGGCAACAAGAACCACATTGCCGTTAGATACTTTTTTAACTTTAATGGGCAGAACAAGGGCTAACGCATCAACAAGAGAACTGATTTTACGGGTTTCAAATGATGCCGTAACCAGCAAATCACCAACCTGCTCACCGTCAATCAGGATATTGTTTGGCAAATAACGATTAGCGTCCGCGATGACATCGCGCAGGGCCGCACCTTCATAACTTAACCGTCCGGTACGCCATTCACCCGGATGAGAAGCCGACGCAACTCTGACTTCCTGTACAGGGCCGCGCAATATGGAAACCGCCTGCTGCCCCGCAACCAGTTGGCTGGTTTCCCCTATCTGCTCATATTGGTTATTTTCTTTGTTTGGTTTAAACTTGGAAACCTGAACCTCGCCCTCTGCCACGGCAACGGTAACCCTGTCGACGCCGGAATGAACGTTAAATTTAGTGCCGATAACCCGCACCAAAGTATCGCCAGCCTCTACAATAAACGGGCGACCAGGGTTTGAAGACACCGAGAAGAATGCCTCCCCGCCGGATAATACAACATGCCGCTCTTCATCCGAAAAGGCGACAGAAATCCGGGACAAGGCCCCGAGCGTTACCTCAGTGCCATCCTCAAGCGTCAACGTCTGAATTTCTGCGGTCTTGGTGGCATAGCTATGACCGTCCTGCACCTGCGGCACAAGCGGCGTGAACAGGAAAAAAGACAGCATAATTACCGATATGCCAACAGCGGCGAAACCCGACCCCCTAAAAACTTTCTGAAACAACATACCTGCCCAAGCCCGAAAGCCAAAAGCATAATCCCTACGAGACGCGCTGCCCTGATCTGTGTGGCGCGGTTCCAACTCAGCCAGATGTGCCATACCACCAATATCCTGCCAGATATGCTCCACCCTTTGAAAAGCCATTCTATGGCGGGCATCACTTTGAAACCATATTTCAAAATTATTACGATCATTGCTCGCGGCTTCGCCAGACTCCAGAAAAACAAGCCATTCTCTGGCTTCTGAAGCAATATCGTCTGATATTTCTTTAGTCATTTGCCATCCTCCGGATCATCCGTATTTTTTTGATCGATGAAGTTATCATCACCATAAATATGCTGCAACCCCGCTTCACAATCTGCCAACGCCCTACTCACGTGCTTCCTAACCCCTTCGATTGTCAAACCAACCTCTTTTGCTATTTCAGCGTAACTCAACCCATGTATCCGATTAAGGATAAATACCCTCCGCCGGCGCGCCGGCAATGTTTTTATAATACCCTCAAGCAATCTCAGGCGCTCCCTCTGAAGAACCAACTGTTCTGTCGAACAATAATTTTGCACAGAGGATTGGTATTCTTCGTCCAGAATATTTTTTGCATATTTTTCACGAACCAGCCTTTTCCTGCTGCCATCAACCATCAGGTTTTTTGCCACACGGTATAGAAAGCCTCTTGTTTCCGTCACGTCCTCAGCCGTTGACTTTATGGCAAGCTTCACAAAAGCTGTTTGCATAATATCATCTGCCTCCCCCTGACGACCACGCAGGCGCGTACTCAGATAGCGGACTATTTCATCCGAATATCTTTCGTACGCATTCCTCAAATACTCTTCACGCGGTCGATCCATGCCGTTACTATCCTAGATATTCTCCAACTTTTGTATCTATACGACCGTGACATCAAATTGGCCGTATCTAAGTGCAGAGCGCTCTAGAACCCCACACCGGGTTCAATACATAATTAACACCACACTATAAAAACCCACGTTCAACCTCAATCAAGACAGAAGACGTTTGAATAAAGCATATCGGGACAATATTAATTTTTAACCAAAATCATAAATGACGGAAGCGTATATATTCGCCTATTTTATTTCATTCATTTTAACGCGGATAGGCCGCCCCAAACATCGGTTAAGCCACGGCTGAAGATTGTCATATGAACTAAAGTCATATCCTGATTTCACCGCATAATCCAGCATGGCCGCCACATTAAGGTCAGCGATGGTAAACCGCTCCGCCACCAGATATTTTTTGCCCGACAAATGGTCATTCAAAATCTTCAGATGGGGAATAAGGTCGCTTTGCGCGGCCTTTAAGGTTGCGGGATCGCGCATTTCTTTAGGCAAAACCACCATGTGAAGCATGCAATCAACGGCCTTCTTATCCAGATTTAAAATGCCAAATAACGACCATTGCATAATCAGGGCTTCTTCTTTTGGATCATCGGACCATAATATATTATCGCCATAATTCTTGGCCAAATAAAAATTAATTGCCATAGATTCCCAGAGTATGAGGCCATCTTCTTCTAATGTAGGGATTAAACCATTGGGATTAATCGCCAGATATTCCGGTTTTTTGTTGTCACCCGTAAAAGGATTAACCGGATTAATCTCATACGCCAGTCCCATCTCTTTCATGGCCCAAATAATATAATTTGTTCTGGCAAAGGGCGCCCCGTGAATAATACGCATGATTTTCCTTCCGGTTTATATAATTATGTCTTCAGTCTGAAATTTTATAACATAAAAACCAAAAATACACCCTATAATTATGCCTTAACAATGGATATGCTACGCTTATGTACAAGGTAATAATAACATTTCTGTCGCTTGTTTTTATTATATCGACAGCGCAGGCCGCGCAGTTCACGCTATTAAAGCAGCTCAAAAAATCAACCCGGCAGGAGGTTATTGAGGTTGTTGACGGTGATACCATCATTTTAAAAGACCAGTCGCGGGTTCGTCTCGTGGGCATTCAAACGCCCAAACCACCCCTTGCCAGAAAAGGGCGCAAAGAGTGGCCCCTCGCGGCAGAGGCCCAAAAAACGCTATCCGATCTTATTTTAAACAGCTATGTCACGCTTTATTACGGCGGCCAGAGAAATGATCGATACGGCAGGGCGCTGGCGCATATTTTCCGCGAAGACGGGTTATGGATTCAAGGCGAAATGTTAAAGAAAGGCATGGCGCGGGTTTATAGCTATCCCGATAATAACGCCGTCGTTTCTGAAATGATGGCCCTTGAAAAGGCGGCCCGGCAGAAAAAACGCGGCATCTGGGCGCTCGATTATTATCAGCCGAAAGACCATATGACGGCAGGGCGGCACCGTAATAGTTTTCAGCTGGTCACGGGGCTCGTCCGGAATGTCACAAAAGTTCGCGGCACCTATTACGTCAATTTTGGCGATGACTGGCGCAAAGATTTCACCATTGTCATCAAATCAAATGCCGCACGAAAATTCATAAAATCCGGGATGCCGCCCAATGATTTTAAAGGAAAAAGAATTGAAGTCAGGGGCTGGTTGAAATCATATAATGGCCCTATGATAGAGGCCACACACCCTGAGCAGGTTATCATCATCCAATGAAGGACATCCCATGGCAAAATATGACATAAAATCTATCCATAAAAGATTAAAAAACGTCCGGCTCATCTCAGGAATTGTCATTTTACCCCTGCTATTATCCGGCTGTATGACCACCAACCCGGCGACAGGCGGGTCTGATTTCACCCCCTTCATGAGCCGGGCCAAAGAGGCGTCTATTGGCAAGGAACAGCATCCCCTTGTCATCGCCCAGAACGGCGGCGTTCTGGATGAACCAGATCTGGCCGGATATGTTGCTGTTGTCGGGGGACGGCTCAGCGCCGTATCCGAATTACCCAGCAGTCCTTTCACCTTCACAGTGCTGAATTCTCCCATCGTCAATGCCTTTGCCTTGCCGGGCGGCTATATTTACGTGACACGCGGAATCTTGGCCCTGTTTAACAGCGAAGCCGAGATGGCTTCGGTTCTTGGTCATGAAATCGGCCATGTGACGGCCCGCCATTCCGCCAAAAGATACAATCAACAGCTTTTTACAGGCCTTGGAGCTACGCTTCTTGGGGCGGTGCTCAAAAACAAAGAGCTCAGTAATGCCCTTGGCTATGGCTCACAGATATATCTGAAAAGCTATTCCCGAAGTAATGAGTATGAATCCGACCAGCTGGGCGTGCGCTATGCCACCCGCGCAGGCTTTGATCCCTATGCCGCAGCAGATATGTTGTCATCATTGGACGCACAAAGCAACCTTCAGGACATGATTGCCAATCGCACCGGCCAGCAAAGAC
>JAJRQU010000082.1 GCA_024280095.1 Alphaproteobacteria bacterium
GATGAAAAACTGGCCACCCATATAGCCAATCTGGAATTAAAAATTGCGGCCTGTGATATTGTGCTGGTCGCCCTTGATATGAAAATTGATGTGGAAGATGTTGCGCGAGCCTACTTTATGCTTGGGGATAAAATTGGCTTTGACTGGTTGCGGGCCGAAGCAGAACTGGTGGAATCTTCAGACCATTGGGACAGGCTTGCCATCAATAGTGTTGTGACCGACCTTCTGGATCAACAAAAGAATCTGACGCGCTCTGCACTGAAAGACTTGGGGGAGAATGACAGCATTGATGCCGCGCGGCTCTGGTTGAAAAAAGTGGAAAATTCAACAAACAGGATTCAAAAGTTAATTCATGACTTCCAAACTTCCGGCCGTGTTAACGTGACCAAGCTTGGTTTTGCGGCCCGTCAGATCAGGAATGTGATTATCGATTAATTCTTATATATTTAGGGGGAACTCCCCCGTGCCGTGGGCACTCCCCCTCCTCACATAAGCTCGGGCGGCCAGTCGGCCTTGCCTCAGCCTACGGCTTCGGTATATTAGGGGGGAACTCCCCCGTGCCATCATAGATTATGGGTAGCACTCCCTCTAATATATCAATGCTTGAAGTGGCGCATTCCCGTCATAACCATGGCAAGGCCACGCTCATTTGCCGCCGCGATCACTTCATCATCGCGCATAGACCCGCCCGGCTGAATCACGGCAGTGACGCCGGCTTCTGCGGCGTGAATCAAACCGTCGGCAAAAGGGAAAAAAGCATCCGATGCCACGACAGACCCTTTGGTCATAGCCTCTGATAATCCCGCCGCAGCGCTGGCATCCTCTGATTTGCGCACCGCAACGCGCGCGCTGTCTATGCGGCTCATTTGTCCGGCCCCGATGCCGACAGTGGCCCCGTCCTTGACATAAATAATCGCGTTTGATTTCACATGTTTACACACCGTAAAAGCAAACAACAGGTCTTGTAATTCCTGCGGTGTCGGACGGCGTTCTGTCACCACTTTCAAATCATCCATGGTGATTTTACCATTATCTCTGGCCTGCAACAAATAACCACCCGCAACGGATTTTATGGTTTGCCCTGCAGCCCGAGGGTCGGCCAGACCGCCGGTCAAAAGCAGCCGCAGGTTTTTCTTTCCCGCCAAAATTTCCAGTGCCTTTTCATCGGCCTCGGGGGCAATCACCACCTCGGTAAAGATTTTCACTATTTCTTCTGCCGTGGCCGCATCCAACGTGCCGTTCAAGGCAATGATGCCGCCAAAGGCACTTGTCTGATCACACAGCAAGGCGCGCTTATAAGCCTCGGTCAATGTTGCGGCCTGCGCCACCCCGCAAGGATTGGCATGTTTGATAATCGCAACCGCCGGGCCGCTTTGTGGGCCAAACTCACTAACCAGTTCAAAGGCTGCATCGGTATCATTCAAATTATTATAACTCAATTCCTTACCCTGAATTTGCCGCGCCGTTGCAATACCGGGGCGCGGCTTTGAGTTGCGGCTTGTATAAAAAGCGGCATCCTGATGGGGATTTTCGCCGTAACGTAATATTTGCTGACGATTGGCGGTAATGTTAATCCGGTCCGGATATGTTTGTCCTGTTTCACCCGCGAACCACGTGGAAATGGCCGCATCATAAGAACCGGTTCGGGCAAAGGCCGTTGCCGCCAACCTTTTACGCAATTCAAAAGACGTGCCGCCCTTATTTTCTATCATGGAGGCTCTGACCGCGTCATAGTCACTGGCTTCGACAACCACCGTCACAAAGGCATGGTTTTTTGCGGCGGATCGGATCATGGCCGGGCCACCAATATCAATATTTTCAATACATGTCGCGAAATCCGCACCCTTTTCCACGGCTTCTTCGAAAGGGTATAAATTAACCACCAATAAATCAATCCGGGCGATGTCATGATCGGTCATGGCCTTAACATGGGCATCATCCTCCCGCAGCGCGAGCAGGCCGCCGTGAATTTTAGGGTGCAGCGTCTTGACCCGCCCATCCATCATTTCCGGAAATCCCGTGTGATCAGATACTTCTGTCACAGAAACGCCCGCATCGGCCAATGCCTTGGCCGTGCCGCCGGTAGAGAGAATTTCCACCCCCTGATTTTCAAGAAATTGCCCGAATTCTATCAAGCCACTTTTATCAGATACGGACAATAATGCCCGCTTGATGGGGGCTGGGTTTCTATCACTCATCACGCGATCCTAATCATTTAAGTTGCCCTAATATTACAAAATAAGGGGAATTGCAGACCTAGGGCGTAACGGATTAGGGTCCCCGCCGCAAGAAAAAAATCAGGGTTTTCCTGAAGTCTTCTGTTCTATGCGGCGCAGGGACCATTTTATGGTGGTTTCTGATAAAGTCATTTGGTCTGATATAACAATCTGGCGACATTTTTTCTGACGATTTCCCTCACCAAGGTATAAGCTTTCCCCCAGAGACAGCCTTCCGCCCGAACATTGGAATTGCCAATATTCCGATGTCGGCAGGCGCAATAACAGACGATCATCCGCCCCTTGACGGGTAATCGTAACATCCGGATGAATATGAAAACGAACATCAAATTTTGGCGGCGCGTCTTTGAGTAATGGCGTTTTAACCTCCAGAATATCCTCCCCGCGTACATCATCTCCGGTTTCATTCATATAAATTGTCCGGTGATGCATAACCCCAAAATGCCGCATATATCCATCATGGCTGGCTTCTAACAACAGATGGCCATCCACGTTACTTTGGTGGCTTTCTACCATCGTCGGGCCGCGTCCGATCAAGCCATCGGGACGAATTTCGCTGGAATTTTTATCTTGCAGGACAATTGTTGAATGAGCGGCCGTTGACCGCGCCAACGCCTCAAGGTCATTATCCAAAGGATTGGGGGAGGCGCGCGCACTGCCGCAATTTACAATGATCCTTTGTTTGGCACTGCTCATTTCAAACGATAATGTACCAGCATGGCAATGTTGGCTAATATCCACAGGGGCCGGCGGGCCGGTATCAACAATAATAAGCGCCCTTCCTTGCTGAAGTCGCCTAAAGCCACTTTTTTCACCCATACGTTCAGAGGAGTCCTGGACTGTGTCTTCTGGGGATTTGGCAAGGGACAGGGTTGCGTCTATTTCTTGCGCATCCTGTTCGCTCGCACCATTAAAAAGGGCCAGACGGCCATCACCATGCCGCAAGTTTTTTAAACTTACCGACATGCGATGGATGGCCTCATTCAATTTTTTTGGAACGTCATGCCCCATGGCCTTACAGGACGCCCGAACCATCAGACAATTTCGCAAAATATAATATATATCTTCCGGGCAACGGCTTTGGGTACCGCCGTCCGCAAGTATTTCTTCGTCCAAAGCCTGATTTAATAAGAACGTTCCTTTTTTCAACCAGTCTTCACCATAAGGAATATAAAGCCCGGCGAGAATAAGGCCCGTTATGGCCTTCATCCGAGGCAAGCCCTGCAGAGATTGATCTGCGGCATAATGAAGATGGCGCGATTGGCGGGCCAGACAATTCAATATTTTGCTGCGATATACCAAATCATTACTATCGAGAATAAGCGGCGCATAGGCCATCCAATTGACGATGCGCTGGCCAATGATGTCCGGTGACCAGAACAGCTCATGCCATTGATCAAAACTTTCAAGCCAGTGTGCCGTCAATGCCAAGGCCTTCTTGCGCGCCGCATTACGGTCGAGGCAACCGTTCAAATCTCGAAGCCAGCAGAAAGAATGTAAATATTCCTGCCATTTCGGCCCCAAGCCACGGGCATGCCAAATTTCATCCCCATGCCATTCACCCTTTTTATGGTCTGGATTCTTCAAGAGCTGTCCCGCGCAATAAAATCGATTGGACAAAATATGAGATCCCGCGGTCACTGATCCGGTCTCCCCCGATCTGGCCCAAAGGTCTTTTGGGGTACCAAGCAGGCGCAAAGGGTGTTTGCCTTTCAGGCGAAATTCATGGTATCGGCTGGCATAGCGGGTCTTTTTCGCCAGCGCCCTAAGACGTTTTTGAAGCTTGCCGGAATGCGGCCTATCTGCTTGACGGCGAATTTGCGACATAAATTCTTGTCTTTGGTGGTGTTTCAAGGATGGGGCTTAAGGTAGAAAAAACCATTATATCACAAGTTTTAGGATAGGGTACCCCGAAGTTTCCGAATATTCTCGGCATAATGGGCAGGGCCGCCGGTAAAGCTTGCCGTACCCGCAACCAGAACATCTGCGCCGGCCTGTGTCACCAGTTTTGCGGTTTCTTGCGTGATACCGCCATCAACCTGAAGGTCAATATCCCGGCCGCTATCCTCAATCATCTGGCGAATCCGGCTTATTTTCGTCAATTGGCTCATAATGAATTTCTGGCCGCCAAATCCGGGGTTGACGCTCATGACCAGAATCAAATCTACCATATCCATCACATTGTCCAGCATTTCCGCTGGCGAACCTGGGTTCAGGGAAATTCCGGCTTTGATGCCCAGTGACTTGATCAGTTGGAGCGTCCGGTGAAAATGCGGCGTTGCTTCGGCATGAATGGTAATGATGTCAGAACCCGCATTGGCAAAATCCTCGATATAAGCATCCACAGGAGAAATCATCAGATGGACATCAAAGATTTTCTTGCTGAAGGGCCTTATGGCTTTCACGACAGCCGGCCCAATGGTAATATTGGGCACAAAATGACCATCCATAACATCCACATGAATATAATCCGCCCCGGCCGCATCAATGGCGGCGATTTCTGCGCCCAGCTGAGAAAAATCCGCCGAGAGGATCGAAGGGGCAATTCTGATATTTTTTTGCATAGATAGTCCCTAAAATTAATCTGCCGTTTTTGTTAAGCGGCTCATGAAAAAACCGTCCATACCCCCGGAATAGTTATGAGGCAAGGTTTGTACGTCACCGTCCTTCAGCACAGAATTCTCAAAGCCGGGCAATTCCGCCGCGTTAATTCTCTTTCGTTTTACCGCTGCGTTACGGTTCAGTAAAGCTTTTATCTGATCCGGCCCCTCTTCAGCCTGCAATGAACATACACAATAAATCAGCACGCCGCCCACAGGCATCATGTCAACCGCCGCATCAAGAAGCCGCGTTTGTATCTCTGCCAGCGCAGCCACATCCCCCGGCCCTCTGCTGCGGCTGACATCCGGATGACGGCGCATGGTGCCGGTCGAAGAACAGGGCGCATCAAGCAGGATATAAGGAAATTCTTTTTCCGGTTTATAATCCGCCGCATCTGACGTCACAACGTCACAGGAAAGTTTCAGGCGATCCATATTTTCCTGCAGCCGGCGCAAGCGTCTCTTTGACTGATCAACGGCGGTGACCAAGCAGCCCTTGGCGGCAGATTGCGCGGCCTTACCGCCGGGCGCGGCACAAAGGTCTAAAACAAAATCACCTTTTTTCGCGCCCAAAAGCGTTGCCGGCAGGCTGGCGGCCACATCCTGTATCCACCAAACCCCATCATCATAGCCGGGAAGATTCTGCACAAGGCCGGCTTTTTCCACCCTGATTGATCCATTGGGTAATATTATTCCGCCAAGTTTTTCAGCCCAGACTGCCCCGTCCAATTGGGGCTTCAGGGTGAAATCCAGCGGCGGTTCATCCAAGAGGGCAAGGGCGATTTTATCCACCGCCTCTGCCCCGTAACTGTCTGCCCAGTTTGCTTTAAGCCATTTCGGAATATTCAGGTTCGGCGAAAATTTTGTGGAAAATTTTTCATGCTCACGGTCTATCCGCCTTAAAATGGCATTGACCATACCCTTGGTATGACGGTCTGAGGTGTTTTTTTGTTTATCGGTCATTTTTACGGCCGAATTTACCGCCGCATGGGCCGGAACCGCCATATAGAGCAATTGGGTAATGCCAAGCCGCAGGATATTACGAATGGTCGTCTGTTTGCTGGTCAATTTGTTTGGCGTACAATGATTAATCATCGCATCCAATTGCCCAAGGCGGCGCATGCATGTGGTGCCAAGGTGGCGCACAAAACCCCGATCCTGGCGGGATAATTTATCGCCGTAATGATGGCATGTTTGCTCAAACGCCTGATCAAGGGGCAAATGTTCATCGAGCATCTTTTCCAAAAAACTGAGCGCCGCCCAGCGGCCTGTCAGGTCATTTGCCATCTGTGGTTAATCCTTGGGTCATATATCATTTTCGTATCTTTAGGGAGGTAACATAAGCCCTCATGCAAACCAAGAAGAAAAGGCGGGTTGCGCGACATATCCCCTTTCTATTTTCTTTTAAGTCATGACCTTTAGGTAAAATATCTGCTATATAGGGAAATAAGCTATGATATTAACAGGGGTCATACCAATGAGTGAACAGAAAAATTCAGCAGACTTAATGAAGAAATTTTCGGCCAATGATGGGGGGGCAGGTGATCACACTCCGGATAAACCTGCCTCGGCCCCAAAAGAAATTGGTGGCAGAAAGGGGCCGGAACCTACCCGTTACGGCGATTGGGAAAATAAGGGTATCGCCTCTGATTTTTAAGATCACTATTAAGTCATATATGACGAGGGAGGCCCTATGAAAAAACTGTTTCTGCTCAGGCATGGTAAGGCCGGAGTTGGAGCCAATGACAAATCCCGCCCCCTTGCACCCCGCGGAAGGCAGGATATTTTCTGGCTTGGCCAATATTTAAAAAAAACCCAGATGCTGCCGGATTATATATTCTGCTCTTCCGCCATACGGACCAAGGAAAGCTTTAACCAATTACAGACCGGCGCAGACGCCTCTTTACCCGTAACCTTTCGGGGTGATCTATATCTGGCCGCAGCCGAAGATATGACCCGCCTGATCCAAAAGTTTGATCAAAAAATATCCACGGCCATGATCATTGCCCATAACCCCGGGCTGGCACAAATATTTCACAATCTAAGCCAAAACCCATCGAACGAACACCGGGGTTTGCCATTTGCAACCGGCACGCTCGCCATTATCGGTTTTGATATTGACGATTGGTCCAAATTAAGAAATGACTCCGGCCGGGTTTTACAGGTTATCATGCCTCCTGAAATAAGAAAAAATACATAATTTAACGACAATCCTATAATATTTAATATAGGTTAATCTGTGGTTTAAGAAATATTTGGTGATCTAAATGCGAGAAAAAGAACTCAGGTTGGCTTTGGTGTGTTTTGGCGGCGTATCGCTCGCTATTTATATTCATGGCTGCACCAAAGAAATTTTAAAACTTGCCCGGGCGTCCAAGGCTTTCCATAGCGACCCTGACATTAACGCCCAAAGCCGCAAAACATATTGCTATCCCAACCCAGAGCTAACAGATAAGCCGGATACCGAGCTTGTTTATTTTGATATTTTAAAATCACTTTCCCCGGAACTGAACCTAAGGGTGATCATTGACGTTGTTGCCGGGGCATCCGCCGGGGGTATGAACAGCATTTTTCTGGGCCGCGCCCTGGCCCATGATTTAAGCATCGATCATTTACGGCATCACTGGCTCGTCGAAGCCGATGTGAGCAAGCTTATTGGTGATAAAAAGCCCGCCGGACGTATGGATAAGGTTTTTTCCAAACCTATCATCAATTATATGAGTAAAAAATATCTCGGCGATACGGCGCTGACCCAGATGGTACAAGAAAAACTGCCGGCCTTAATGAGCATCTGGAAATTAAAACCACCCTTTGACGGCAAGCATTTTTTAGGCTTGATCTATAAGGGGTTAAAAGGCATGGGACAGGCTAATGAGCATTCTTTAATGCCCTATGGTCATCGGTTGGATCTTTATGTAACCGTGACCGATTTTTACGGTTTTCAGCGCGTGGTTCCCCTGAATGATCCGCCGACCATTCGCGAAAGGGAGCATCGTCATAACTTTCATTTCTCCTATCTCAATAAACTGAATGGAACAACACTTTCATTAAAACAAGATGCTATAAAAAACCCCGATAATATTGAATCGGACTTCGAAGATATTGACATTCCCGCCTTAAGTTTTGCCTCCAGAGCAACGGCAAGCTACCCCGGGGCATTTCCCCCCGCCCAACTTCGGGAGGTGGATAGCTTCCTGAAAGATCTGGATAAAAGTTGGGTTAAAAAAGACGACTTTTTAAAGAAAAACTTCTCGGAATATAAAAAAGCTGGCATCGACCCAATGTTAACCTCATTTATTGATGGCAGTATTTTAAATAATAAACCCTTTGGCAAAGCTATTCTTGCTATTCAGGGGCGGCCCGCCTTTCGTGAGGTGGATCGACGCATTATCTATATTGATCCCAACCCGGAAAAAACCCGGCCTTCGCCTACTGGCGCACCGCCTTCCATGCTCAATACCATCAAAGGAGCCTTGTCCAATATTCCAATGAATGAGCCGATACATGATGATTTAACCAAGATTCAGGCCCATAATCAACAAATCAACATTATTAAAACCGTCATTGATACTGCCAAACCAGAAATTGAACAATTGGTTGAAAAAATTTCCGGCAGCACATTGAATGCCATATCAGAGGCAAAACAAGTCACCCATTTACGGGTTATAGCCAATATTAAATCCGTCACGAGCGCCGGATTTTCTTATGGCGGCTATGCCCGGTTAAAAGTCCGCAATACGGTGGCTTATTTGACGAACTTCATCGGGGATATTTGTGATTTTAGCTCTGGCAGCCGCCAGCGCCGGCGCCTGTTCACCGTTTTACACAATATGGCGTTTGAAGATAAATTCGATTTTTTATCCTATACACAAAAAATGGAAAATGGGCATAAGTCCGGAATGCTTAACTGGGTCAAGGGTATCGTTAAAAAAGATGTTTCTGCTGAGCCGCTGCCATCCTGGGGATATTTTTTAACCCAATTTGATGTGAATTTTCAACGTCGTCGCTTGTTGTTTGTCATTAAAGATCTGAATACTTACTATTCCCGTCACCGCCGCGATGTTTCGAAATTAGATGGATTGAAACGATCCCTCTATGATCTGCTTGAAGATATTACCAGCAGCGCCAAGCCTGATGCCATCCCGGCCTCCATAAAGCAGGCATTACGCACCGCGTTTAGACCTATTTCTCACCTTGACATTGATGACGATACCCAAGAAAATATTTTACGGGAGAGGCTAAAGGATTATATCCCTGATTTTAAGTCGGCCTTAGAAGGTCTAGCGGATACATTGAATCTGGATCGGTTTAAAATTGATGCGGATCAACTCATTGCGGATCAGAGTAATATCGACTGGAAAAGTGATTTAGCCAGAAATCTGACCATTAGCTATGTCGGTTTTTCTTTTTGGGATGTGACAACATTTTCTATTCTGGGCTCCAAGGAGCTCGGGGAATCCAACAAAATAAAAGTTAACCGCATCAGCCCAAAAGATATTTCCATTCTGCGGGAAGAGGGGGACGAGCTCCCCTTGCGCGGAACAGCTATGGCAGGCTTCGGGGCCTTTTTTAGCCGTGCCGACCGGGAAAATGATTATTTGTGGGGACGAATAAATAGCGCAGAACGGCTCATTGAACAGCTTTATAGTCAGGCAAAATTATCGTCCCTAAGTCATAAACTTGATATTATTGCTTTAAAAAAACGCGCCTTCACAACTATTTTGGATGTGGAAGAAGAATATCTGTTAAAAATTCCCGAACTTTTCGCCGAGCTAAGAAACAAAATAGCCAAACTCTAAGACATTATCAGGCCCTTTATATATGAAAACTTTCCCCGCAACCGCATCGGCCTTTTTCATTGGGATTGGTAAAGGTAAATCCGCTTTGAAATTTTTCGTCCTTATAGTCCATCACGCTGCCGATCAAATAAATCAACGACATGGCATCCACATATAGCGTGATATCCTTATATTCAATTTTTTCGTCCGCCTGATTAACCTCATCCACATAATCCACCGTATAGGACAAACCATTACAGCCCTTAGTCGAGGTGCCAAGACGAACGCCGAGACTGGGTTTGTCCCGGTTTGCTATAATTGCCTTGATACGGCTCACCGCAGCATCTGTAATGGTAATTGCGTCACTCATTGTTTTTCCTTTTGACTACATAAAGCCCATTTCAAGGCGTGCGGCCTCGCTCATCATATAAATGGTCCAGGGCGGATCCCAAACAAGTTCCACATGAACATCACGCACCCCATCCACATCCTGCGCCCTGATCTGAACATCTCCCGGCATGGATTCGGCCACCGGGCAATGGGGCGTTGTCAGGGTCATAATAATTTCCACATTGGCATCTTCAGCCACATTGACTTCATAAATCAGCCCCAATTCATAAATATCCACGGGAATTTCCGGGTCATATATTTCCCGCAATCTTTCGACAACTTTTTCCTGTAAAATTTTTCGGGTATCTTCGGACAGAGGCGGGGAAAAATCCGGCGGCGCCTTTACCACTTCAGATATTGTCTCAGATGACTTTGTTTCGCTATCAACCACTTTACTATCCTGTTGTTCTTTTAAAAAACGATCTAAAAAACTCATATACTCTGCTTTATATCAAGAAAAAATTCGATTGACCTTATGCAGCCCAGCCACAAGCCGGTCAATATCTTCTTCTGTGTTATAGAGCCCCAATGACATACGCGCGGTGGACGGAATATCAAAAAAATCCATCACCGGCTGGGCGCAGTGATGCCCCGTCCGAATGGCAATGCCGTCCTGATCCAATATGGTGCCAATGTCATGGGGGTGGGCCAAATCCATGGTAAAGGATAAAATTCCCGCCATCTTGTCTGCCCGGCTGACAAGCCGCAGCCCTTTGACCGTTTGAATTTTATCCAGCGCATAATCCAGCAACCCGTCTTCATGGGGGCCAATATTTTCAAAACCAAGGCTTTCCACATAATCTATTGCCGCCCCAAATCCAATGCCCCCCGCAATATGGGGCGTTCCGGCCTCAAATTTATGGGGAAGGTCATTATAGACGGTTTTTTCAAATGTCACGGAACGGATCATATCGCCGCCGCCCTGATAAGGCGGCATGGCATTCAATAATTCTTCCTTGGCATACAGCACGCCAACGCCGGTAGGGCCATAGAGTTTATGACCGGAAAAAACATAAAAATCCGCATCCAGTTCCTGCATATCAACCCGCATATGGGGTACGGCCTGACAGCCATCCACCAGGACCTTGGCCCCAACCTTGTGCGCGGCCTTGATAATTTCTTTAATGGGTGTGATGGTGCCCAGGGCATTGGAAATATGCGTGATAGCGACCAATTTGACTTTTTCGCTGAGCATTGCCTCAAATTCATCAAACAGAAAGTTGGCTTTATCGTCAATAGGGGCCACCGTGATCACGATATCCTTTTCATCCCGCAACATCTGCCACGGCACTATATTGGAATGATGCTCCATACGGCTTAAAACAACTTCATCGCCCTTGGTCAAGAACTTCCGGCCCCAGCTTTGGGCCACAAGATTTATCGCTTCGGTTGCGCCGCGCACAAAAATAATTTCATTCGGGCTGGCCGCATTGATGAATTTCTGGATTTTAACCCGGGCATCTTCATATTTCTGCGTGCCGACTTGCGAAAGATAATAAACTCCCCGATGTATATTGGCATATTCCTCCGCATAGCATTTCTGAATAGCCTCCAGAACCTGCCGGGGTTTTTGTGCGCTCGCGCCACTATCCAGAAATGTTAAGGGCTTTCCATATATTTTCTGGCTAAATATCGGGAAATCCTTACGAATTTCTTCAACATTATAATTTGTTGCCGGCACTGCCTTTGGCATTTGTGACGTCATGAGCTCACCTCCTGACTCAACCATCCTCTGGTTTTTTCGGTGAATCTCTGCTGTAATATTTCCATATCCCCGCCGCTCTGCATATTAGAAAAGACCTCAGCCACAAAAGCTTCAACCAGCAATTCTTTGGCAGCAGCCTCATCCAACCCGCGAGACCTCAGGTAAAAAAGCTGATCCGCGTCCAGCTCTCCGACCGTTGCGCCGTGGGTACATTTTACATCATCGGCATAGATAAGCAATTCCGGCTTGGCGTTGGCCTCGGCCTTACGGCTGAGCAACAGGTTTTTATTGGATTGATCCGCGTTGGTTTTTTGAGCATGCCGCGCAACAATTACCTTGCCCTGAAAAGCCGACTTTCCGCCGGCGTCCAATACGCCGCGAAACAGCTGATTGCTTTGGCAATGAGGCCTGTCATGATTAATCCGCGTGAATATATCCTGAGACTGTTTAACCCGGCCAAAATAGGCCCCGCGCAAGTCTATTTCAGCATATTCACCAGATAAGCTGTTCATGATTTCGCTGCGGCTGACCTCTGCCCCAAGCTGTAAATTCATATGGTTGAATTTTGCTTTTTCCAGCAGGGTAGAATGCATTTCTGTCATATGGATCGCCTGTTTTCCCTGCAATTGAAACTGGAAATAACAAAATTCTGCCTTCTCTGCCACATCCACATCGCTGATCATATGTGTCCAATATTGCGGCCCATCCGGCCCCATAAAGCTTTCAATCACTTTTGCCTTAGCGCCCGCAGCCAGCGATATTTTACCCCGCGTGTGCAGTGACCGCCCATCACTGCCTGATGTTGCCAAATGGATGATCTGTATGGGCTGAGGCATAGTCGTCTGCGCAGATATCTCCAAATAATATCCATCTGTAACCATGGCGCGGTTCAGGTTATTCAGGGATGTTGCCTGTTTTGGTTCCGCCAGTGATTGCCGGAATGCCTCGGGATTTTCAGAAAAGATAGAAAATTTTACGCCATCCTCATCGGGGCAGGACGATAATGCCGGATTAAAATGGCCATTAACAAAAACCACCACCGAACCAGCGATATTTCCCATATAAGCCCTGTCAAACAACATTTTTATTTCTGTGGTATCAGGGTCAGTTTTTGAAATTTCAAAATTTTCATTTGCCAGGAACCGCGCCAAAAAGCCCAAATTCGTATATTTCCACTCTTCTACTTTTGGGCCGGGAAGGCCTGCGGCCATAAATTTATCCATAGCGCGCGCGCGTATATCGCTCAGCCAACCCTGATCCGCGCCGGCAAATCCAGCTTTTCGTTTTTCAAAGTTTTTGCCAACTTCGGGCGTATCTAAATATCGCTTTAACGTCATATCCTATGAACCTGTTCTGATGCTATGCTGCATTTTCTGCAATCCCAAGGCCCGCATAGCCCTTCGCTTCCAATTGCAGAGCCAAATCCTTGGTTCCGGTTTTAACAATCCGGCCATCGGCCAATACATGAACAAAATCCGGCACCACATAATCAAGGAGCCTTTGGTAATGGGTGATCAGCAAAATAGATTTATCCTGACCGCGCAAACGATTTATGCCGTCGGCGACAATTCTTAACGCATCAATATCAAGCCCGGAATCCGTCTCATCCAATATGGCCATGCTTGGGTCCAAAACCGCCATCTGAACCATTTCATTGCGTTTTTTTTCACCGCCGGAAAAGCCCACATTCACGTCACGCTTTAACATTTCAGGGTCAACATCAAGCTCTTTTGCCTTGGCACGAATTAATTTCAGGAAATCAACCGCTTTCACTTCTGGCGCGCCTTGATAGCGGCGCTGGCTGTTCAAAGCAGTACGCAGGAAGTTCATGTTGGAAACCCCCGGGATTTCCACAGGATATTGAAAGCCGAGAAACAGGCCTTCGCCCGCGCGCTCATTTGGATCCATGGCAAGCAAATCCTTGCCGTTATAGAACACAGACCCCTCTGTCACCTCATAACCGTCTTTGCCGCTTATGGCATAAGATAATGTACTTTTACCGGCGCCATTTGGCCCCATTATCGCATGAACTTCGCCATCATTGATGGTTAAATTAAGCCCTTTCAGGATTTCTTTCCCGCCGACAGTCACACGTAAATTTTTTATTTCCAGCATTTCATTCTCTTTACAAGTTGTCTTATCCAACACTACCTTCAAGGCTTATTCCCAGCAGTTTCTGGGCTTCTACCGCAAATTCCATGGGAAGATGTTTCATCACGTCTTTACAAAAACCATTCACAATCAATGTCACCGAATCCTCAACATCCAAACCACGTTGCAAGCAATAAAAAAGCTGTTCGTCGCTGATTTTTGATGTTGTTGCCTCATGTTCCACTTGGGCTGTCGGGTTTTTAATCTCAATATAGGGCACTGTATGGGCGCCGCACTGGGCGCCAATCAAAAGGCTGTCACATTGGGTAAAATTCCGCGCATTTTCTGCCCCCGCCATGACCTTGACCAAACCCCGGTAGGTCGCTTCAGATTTTCCGGCACTGATCCCCTTGGAAATGATCGTGCTTGACGTATTATTACCGATATGAATCATTTTTGTGCCCGTATCAGCCTGCTGATGGTTATTGGTGATCGCCACAGAATAAAATTCACCGACCGAATTGTCGCCGATCAAAAGACAACTTGGGTATTTCCATGTTATCGCCGATCCGGTCTCCACCTGAGTCCAGGAGATTTTTGAATTCTTACCCCGGCACGCCCCGCGCTTGGTCACAAAATTATATATGCCGCCCTTACCATCCTTGTCGCCGGGATACCAGTTTTGAACCGTAGAATATTTGATCTCTGCATCATCATGGGTGACCAGCTCAACCACAGCGGCATGGAGTTGATTTTCGTCCCGCTGCGGCGCGGTACAGCCCTCCAGATATGATACATACGAGCCTTCATCCGCGATGATGATCGTCCGTTCAAACTGCCCCGTGTTTGCTTCGTTTATACGAAAATACGTGCTTAGCTCCATGGGACAGCGCACACCCTTTGGAATATAAACAAAGGTGCCATCAGTAAAGACCGCGCTATTCAATGCAGAATAATAATTATCCATCACCGGGACGACCGAACCCAGATATTTTCTCATCAATTCCGGGTAATCATGGGCGGCTTCAGAAATCGAGCAGAAAATAATGCCGGCTTCTTTTAATTTTTTACGAAAAGTTGTCGCAACAGAAACACTGTCAAAAACAATATCAACAGCAACGCCTGCCAAAACCTCTTGTTCTTTAAGGGATATGCCCAGTTTTTCATAAACCCTGAGCAATTCCGGATCAACTTCATCCAAACTTTTCGGCCCGTCTTCAGAGGATTTTGGGGCCGCGTAAAAATATATGTCCTGAAAGTCTATTTCTGGATAATTTACCATGGCCCATTTGGGCTCTTCCATTGTTAGCCATTTATCATAAGCCTTGAGCCGCCAGTCAAGCAGCCATTCAGGCTCCTTTTTCTTGGCGGAAATAAAGCGGATAACATCCTCATTAAGGCCTTTGGGCGCTTTTTCCGTGTCAATCTCTGTGACAAAACCGTATTTATATTCGCCGGAGACTTCTTTTACGGTTTGTCGAGCTTCTTCTGTTGCAACCATTATTACGACCTAGTTTATTAATTTACTTATCAGCGGCAAGTCATCAACCATGCCATCCCCGATAAAATCCGGAACACTCTCAATCATTTGGGACAGCAATACGCTGCCGAGCGCGTCCTTTACTGCTTCATTTATTCTGTACCATTGGCTTCTGGTTCCGCAGCTGCTTATCCGGTCACAGTCGGCGGTATCTTCGCCGAGGCAATTGGTAAGCTGAACCGGGCCATCTACGGCCTCAATAATATCCGTGATTGATATTTTATCTGCACGAATACCCAAAGAAAAGCCGCCGTTCAAACCCCGGTGCGATACCAACAAACCTGCCTTCACCATCAATCCCAGTATCTTACTGACCGTTGGCAACGGGATTTTCGTCTGCTGCGCCATGCTGGCTGACCCACGGATTTTTTCGGGCTTTAGGGCGATGCAGCACATCAGCTCAACCGCATAATCGGCCAAATTTGATAATTTTATCATACGCGCCTAAGTCCTTTCGAGCAGGTATGGCATACGCCAGACAAACCATACCAACCCCGTATCTTTATCTTATTAGATGCGACTTATTTTAAGGGATGTCAACCAAAATAAGACCAAATTAGTCTTTTTAAGCTTAAAATAAATTTTTATGCTTATATTTTAAAGGGTTATCCTGTTTACTATGTGGTTTTAATTAGGTCAGCGGCTTAATCTCTGACACACATCATCCAGCTGCTCCAGCGTTTTATACTGGAGTCGCAGCTCACCGCTTTCATCGCTGTTAAACTCGATAGATACCGGAAACCCAAGCGCAAGAGACAGGTCATTCTCCAGAGCGAGCGTGTCTGCATCTTTATTCTGCTTAACCGGCTTTGTTCTATCCGCTTTTTTCATACGCGATCTAGCGCCTGCTTTGCCCTTTTTAGATATGGCCTCCACTTGACGGACGCTTAAGCCTTCTGTGACAATCCTTTTTGCCACCGCCTCAGCATCACCCACGGTAATCAAGGCGCGGGCGTGGCCCATGGAAAGTTTTCCCTGCATAACCAGTTGCTGAACAGAGTCAGGTAAAACGAGCATACGCAAAATATTGGCAATATGGCTGCGGCTTTTTCCCACGATATGGCCCAGCTGTTCCTGAGTATGATGAAATTCATCCATAAGCCGCTTATAACCCCCGGCTTCCTCAATAGGGCTTAGGTCATGGCGCTGTATATTTTCAATAAGCGCAATTTCAAGCGCTTCGCCGTCGGTCATTTCGCGTATAATAACCGGAACACGGTGCAATTCTGCCGCTTGCGCCGCACGCCACCTCCGTTCTCCGGCGATTATTTCATATTCATCCAAATCCCCGCGCCGGCGCACCAAAAGGGGCTGCAATATACCGCGGTCTTTAATGGATTGTATGAGATCGGCGGATTTTTCTTCATCAAAAAAAAGTCTGGGCTGATATGGATTTGGCACCAGAAACTCAATGGGCAGATCCCTGTCACGTGAAGCGGGTGGCCCAGAAAGATCTGCATATTCTTTGTCCGTAGAGACCAATAGTGCAGATAATCCTCGCCCCAGCCCCTTTGAGGATTTTGTTTTTTCTTTAGCTTTCATCAGATGAAGATTCCTTGAAATATTGCCTAATACTATTGAATTTAAGCCCCAGTCGGCCCGAGTCTTTAAGCCGCCTTTAGGGTCTCTCGACGCAGCAGCTCCCGAGCAAGGCGTATATAAGCCTGACTGCCACTACATTTAAAATCATAAAGCAGCACAGGCTTGCCATGAGACGGTGCCTCTGACACACGCACATTTCGCGGAATAACCGTTTTAAAAACCTGTTGTCCCAAATGGCCGCGTACATCATTGGCAACCTGGCTGGAAAGATTATTTCGGCCATCATACATGGTTAAAACCACCCCCGACATCTCTAGCCCGGGATTAAAGTTTACCTTCACCATTTCAATAGTTTTTAGCAAAAGACTTAGGCCTTCTAACGCAAAAAACTCGCATTGCAGGGGCACAATCACCGAATGGGCCGCCGCCAGCGCGTTCAACGTCAAAAGGCTTAACGATGGCGGGCAATCAATCAGAATATAATCAAATTGATCTACAATAGGGTCCTGCAAAGCCTTTCTGAGACGATATGTCCTCTGCTCCATTGACACAAGCTCAAGTTCTGCTCCCGCAAGGTCAACCGTGGACGGCACCAAAAACAAGTTTGGCACAACAGATTCCACAACAGCCTCCTGAAGGCTGATCTCGCCCAGCAAAATTTCGTAAATACTATTGTCCCGGTCATCTCGCGCGAGCCCAAGACCCGTGCTGGCATTTCCCTGAGGATCCATGTCAAGCAGCAACACCCGCTTTTGGACCGCAACCAATGCTGTCGCCAAATTAATAGTCGTCGTTGTTTTCCCTACACCGCCCTTTTGATTTGCGATTGCAATAATTTTGGTGGTTTTTCTGGGTGTGGATAACTTTGTGGATATACTCATCTACGTCTCCTTAATCTACATGGCCCAAAGCCTTAATATGACTAACCTTTAACAGCATCCCCCTGTCCTGCGTAACGCTTGTGAACTTTTCTACCTCAAACGTCCAGTACCGCTGAGCCTCCGCAATTTCCTTTTCCGCGGTTTGGCCCTTTAAAAACAAACATATTGTATCTTCATGAATAAAATTCCGGCTAAGATCAAACAGTTTATTTAAGGGCGCACAAGCCCGGGAAATAATATAATCCACATGAAACGGCCTTATATTTTCAATCCGCTCATTATGAATTACCGCATTACAATTGGTTTCCCTGATTACCTGCCGCATGAAGGCGCATTTTTTGTTGTTGCTTTCCACCATGTGAAATTCACCCAAGCCCAACATCGACAATAACAGACCCGGAAAGCCGGCACCACTGCCAATATCGAGAATCTTAGTTTTTTCCACATTTAGCCCGTTCAAATGCGCCTTAAGCTGAAAACTATCATAGAAATGCCGTGACCATAAGTCTGGCATGGTGGACTGACTAACCAGGTTTATTTTCTTTTGCCATTTCGTCAATAGATTCGCATAAATACGAATATTGGCCATCGTTTCACGTGAAACACTGGTTTTTTGAGCGAATGTTTTTTCAGTAAGTATATCTGGCATAATATCTGGCATGGCCCTATTTCTCTTTGCGTTTGACATATCTAAGCAAACTATTCAGCGCGGAAGGCGTCACACCGGATATCCGTGCAGCAGAACCTAATGTGGCCGGCTTTGCCCGCATGAGCTTTTCTTTAACTTCGTTAGATAAACCGCCAATATTCATATAGTCCAATGCGGCAGAAAGCGTCAGGTTTTCATCTTTCCTAAAGGCTAAAATATCCGCATCCTGACGGCCAAGATACGCGCTATAGGTGGCATCAATTTCGATTTGCTTCGCAATATTTTCTGGGATTTCTTTAAGTTCTGGCCAGATTTTTATGATGTCACTCAAAGATATTTTCGCATAAGACAGCAATGTTTTTGCCGAACGCCTCACCCCGTCCTGATTGATCTTCAACCCATAAACCGCAGCTTTATTAGGCGTTATAACCAAACCCTCAATTAAATCATTGGCTTTAGTAAGCGCCGTTTCTTTTTCTTTATAGACCCTTGCTCTTGAACCACCAACCAGACCAGCCTTAATACCAATGGGGGTAAGCCGCTGGTCGGCATTGTCAGAGCGCAGTTTCAGGCGGTATTCCGCACGGCTTGTAAACATCCGGTAAGGCTCTCGCGTACCCTTAGTGACCAAATCATCTATCATAACGCCAATATAACCATCGGCGCGGTCAAGGATAAAATCCTCGGAATCCGCTGCTGACCGCGCAGCATTGGTGCCCGCCATCAACCCTTGAGCCGCGGCCTCTTCATATCCAGTGGTGCCATTTATCTGACCCGCAAAATATAATCCGGAGATTTTTTTGGTTTCCAGCGTCACCAATAATTCACGCGGATCAACAAAATCATACTCTATGGCATAGCCAAACTGTTTTATTTTCACATTTTCCAGCCCTGGAATTGACCTTATATAGTCATACTGAACATCTTCTGGTAAAGAGGTTGATATACCGTTTGGATATATAGTGTCATCATCAAGACCTTCTGGTTCCAGAAAAATTTGATGTGAGGCCTTGTCTGCAAAACGAACCACTTTATCCTCAATCGACGGGCAATAGCGCGGGCCCGCGCCCTCAATATTTCCACTGAACATGGCTGACTTATTAAGGTTTTCCCGAATTATCGCATGTGTTTTTTCTGTCGTGTGGGTGATATGGCAAGCTATTTGAGGGACAGAAATCCTACTATTCATAAATGAAAATGCTATAGGCGGATTATCTCCCGGCTGAACAGCACAAACAGAAAAATCCATGGTCGCTCCGTCCAGCCTTGCCGGCGTTCCTGTTTTTAATCTACCCAACGCAAAACCGGCCCTCATCAATGTTTCGGACAATCCCAGTGAGGGGACATCACCCGCCCGGCCCGCCGGGATTTTCTTTTCTCCGATATGAATCATGCCGCGCAAAAATGTGCCTGTGGTTAATATCACCCGCCCACAAAGGATTTCTTCGCCGCAGGAGGTCACTATTCCAGATATTACATTTTCGCCGCCCCGATCCACAAGTATAAGGTCTTCAACCGCGCCTGCCTTAACCTCAAGGTTTGGCGTGTTTAATATCGCCTCCTGCATGGCTTTGCGGTAAAGATTTCGATCCGCTTGAGCGCGCGGCCCCTGAACGGCGGGCCCCTTGCGCTTGTTTAACATTCGAAACTGAATGCCAGACTGGTCGATAACCCGGCCCATCAACCCATCCAAAGCATCAATTTCCCGCACAAGATGCCCCTTACCCAAGCCGCCAATGGCAGGGTTGCATGACATTTCGCCTATGGTTTCAAGCTTATGTGTGATCAACAGGGTTTTGGCCCCAATTCGCGCAGAAGCTGCTGCGGCTTCGCAGCCGGCATGCCCGCCGCCAATCACTATTACGTCATAATGAAACATAAGATATATACTCAGAAAATTATATTCTTCCCGCTCAAGTCCGGGACTTTAGGTTTATAGAACCATAAAGTCAAAGGCTGATTTCGAGGCCTTTAAAGGGGGTCATACCGCCCTTGTAATGTTTCACGTGAAACACAAAAGGTTAACAAAACGTTAACGCCCCGAAAGAACCGTTATTTCTTGCTCTATATTAGACATCACTTACCCACACAAAACTCGGAAAAGATGGCTCCCAAAACCTCTTCCACATCCACACGGCCCATAATGCTGCCCAGACTGCGGGCCGCCATTCTAAGGTCCTCTGCTAAAAGCGCGACTTCCTTGTGAGGAGAATCGGCAAACCTGTGCAGATGCTCTACAGAATCACTTAAAGCTTCGCGGTGCCGAATCCGCGTTAGATTTGGCGTATCCGTAAGCTCCATCCGTTTTTCTACTTCTGCCGACAGCTCTTCAAGGAATTCCCCCAGACCTTTTTCATATTTTGCCGAGATTGGCAAGATGGTTATGTTGGGAAACGACTGGTTTAACAAAGTCTCATCTGGCCCGTTATTTTGTAACTCTCTGGCTTGATCCGACTTGTTTAATAGAATAATCGTATTCTTGTCTATTTGGCCCCTTAATCTTTCTGGAATTTCCGGCCAGCCTGCGGCGCTCACCAATATAATTTTTATATCTGCTGACTTTGCCCGCTCTTCGGCCCGACGGATGCCTTCTATTTCTATGACATCCCCGCTGTCCCTTATGCCTGCCGTATCTGCAATGGTTACGGGAAAGCCGTTGATATCAAGATGCACCTCAAGAATGTCTCGCGTAGTGCCCGCAATATCCGAAACAATGGCCACATCACGCTTAGACAAAAAGTTCAGCAAAGTAGATTTGCCGATATTCGGCTCCCCCAATATTACAACCTGCAAGCCGTCTCTTATTCTTTCACCTTTAAAGCCGTCACCTATATGCTGTTCAATTTTATGGGTCAATGCCTTAACCATTGGCCCAACCTGGTCGGTTACGTCACTGGGGATTTCTTCGTCTGCAAAATCTATGTCGGCCTCAAGATAGGCCATGGCGGATATTATTTCACTGCGCCAACCCTCATATAAATCCGCAAGATGGCCGTCCATAAGCCGCAGGGCCTGCCGTCTTTGGGCTTCGGTTTCGGCATTGATCAGGTCCGCCAGCCCCTCTGCTGCGGTTAAGTCCATCTTACCATTATCAAATGCCCGGCGCGTAAACTCGCCCGGCTGCGCGCTTCTTAAGCCAGATAATTTAGACAATGCCACCAAAAAACCCGTGATGACAGCCCGTCCGCCGTGAATATGAAACTCTGCCACATCTTCGCCCGTAAAGCTTTTCGGTCCGGGAAAATATAACAACAACCCCCGGTCAAGCCGCACGCCTGTCTCTGGCTCCATAAACCAGCAAAGCTGTGCTTCACGTGGAACAGGCAAAGTCGTTTTTTGGGTAAGCTTTAATATTGCCGCGCCCACCTTTGGGCCGGACAATCGAATAACCGAAACCCCCGCTCTGCCCTTGCCGCTGGATAAAGCATATATGGTATCTGCGTATGGCACATTAAATCCTGATATTTAATAGGGGTTTATTTATCATTGCCCTTTGACATATTCCAAAATATATTTTGAAAGGCTTCCATGTTTTGGCTCATGTTTTCACCCGCTTGTTTTAATCCGGGAGACATCCAGAGATCAAACATTTTATCCATGTCTTCCTTGGATAGCCCTGCGGACAGTTTATCTTGCATGTTGGCCATAAAGGCCTCCTGAAGCGGCTTTATGTCCGGCAACCCAAGAAAGTCACGCGCTTCTTTAGGGCTACAATCTATATCAATGGTTATTTTCATTTAAATATTCCCATGGTTTATTCCTTCGCCTGATATTCGTCGACATTATTTATTATATATTAGAAATAATATATCACAGCCATATATTATTCTCTTTTATTTGTTATGTTATAATATACTATATATGATTGTTGTGATATACTGTTATTTGGGGTAAAAGGGGCTATTATCCTCAACATAACTGTTATCCCCAACATAAATATTGGGGACGTAAATATTAGTGAAATAACATGGCCCAGCTCTCATTCCATAGCCCCATCGGCGACCTGACAATAGGCGAAGAGGACGGCCTGCTGGTTTCCCTTGATTGGGGTTGGTCGCCATTTTCAACAGAAACACCCTTTCTGCGATCTATTAAAAATCAGATGGATCAATATTTTGATGGCAAAAAACCCGACTTTACCCCCCCGGTAAAGTTACGCGGAACGGCTTTTCAAAAGACGGTTTGGCAAGAAATGCTGAAAATTCCATACGGCGAAACACGGGCCTATAGAGAAATTGCGGACACTATTGGCTCTCATCCCCGCCCCGTCGGCACAGCCTGCGGCCTTAATCCCATCCCGATCATAATCCCCTGTCATAGAATCATGGGCAAAAATGGAAAATTAACCGGCTATTCCGGCGGCGATGGTATTGAAACCAAGAAATTTCTGATTGAATTGGAAAAAATGGTATTCATTTCCTGAAAGCTTTTTATTCCACAGGTGCGGCCTGTTGCTTGTCCAGTCTTTCAATTTTAAAGCCTATATAACCATATATTATTGAAAAAACCGGACATAAAATATTGAAAAAACAAAAGGGAATAAAAAGATACGGTGAAATACCGAGCGTCCCAGACATATAAACGGCGCAAATATTCCATGGTATCAATACAGATGTAACCGTCCCTCCGTCTTCCAGCGATCGCGACAGGTTTTTGGCCGCAAGATTTCGGCGTTTATATTCCAGCCGAAACATGCGGCCCGGCAAAACAATGGATATATATTGATCCGCCGTTAACATATTCACCCCAATAGCCGTCAGGACCGTTGTTAATATTAAAGACCCTGTTGATTGAGCCAATGTCAACGCACCATCTATAATACGCTTTAGCATACCCAGTTTTTCCAGAATAGACCCAAAAGTAATCGCGCAAATAATCAGCCAGATGGCATTCATCATACTCGACATGCCGCCCCGGCTTAACAGTTTGTCAAGCGCCTCATCGCCCGTATCAGAAACATACCCGCCAAATAATGCCCGCCAGACGCCATCAAACATATTAAGGAAACCGGCCTCATCCCCATTAACAAATTTAAGGATAACATCCTGTTGAAAAACCACCGCAAATAACCCGCCAATCAACGCGCCTGTCATAATCGTCGGGAAAGCCGGTAATTTTTTATAGGCCATATAAAAAACCACCGCCATGGGAATCAAAAGATATATACCAATATGGAAATTCTGATCCAGTAAATCTAATTGATCCTGAATATCATTCTCTAAGGGGGGTATTTCTGAATAGAGGCCAATCAAAAGAAATAATAATAATGAAAGGACAATAGCCGGAAATGTCGTCCAGAACATATGGCCAATATGGCTGAATAGCTCTGATCCCGCTACCGCTGATGCCAGGTTTGTGGTGTCCGACAGCGGCGACATTTTATCCCCGAAATAGGCCCCCGAAATGATTGCCCCTGCGGTTATTTCCGGTGACAGCCCGAGCCCAGAGGAAATTCCCATCAAGCCAACACCTATGGTTCCTGCCGTTGACCAGCTGCTGCCAATGCTAACCGCCGTGCCCGCGCATAAAAGACAAGCCGTCACATAAAAGAAGTTGGGGTTAAGGATTTGCAGACCATAATAGATCATGGCCGGCACCGTGCCCGACAATATCCATGTCCCGATCAATGCCCCAACCATCAATAAAATAAGCATGGCATTTACGGTGTGAGAAATGCCATGAGAAATGGCACTTTCAATCTCACCCCAACTAAAGCCGTTTTTCCAGCCGATCAAAAGTGCAATACCGCCGCTGATCAATAACGACATCTGGCTAGAGCCGGCTTGAGTATTATCGCCGTATAAGCTGACGGATAATATTAGGAGTATCACCAAAGCCCCAACCGGTATCAATGATTCCAATAGGCTTACCCGATAGTCTGACTTTTGATTATTTGGCCCTTTAACCTGTGACACAACAACTCATCCCGAAATAACTTTATTTTAATTTTTATCGGAAAACTATAGGCAAGCCACATCAAAAAGTATAGCGCTTTAATTATTCATGGAATTATAAAATTCTTCGTTGTTTTTGGTATCTTTAATTTTACCGATCAGGAATTCCATCGCATCCACAGACCCCATCGGCATTAAAATACGGCGCAATACATACATTTTCGCCAAAGTCGCCTTATCCAAAAGCAATTCTTCCTTACGGGTGCCAGATTTAATAATATCAATGGCCGGGAATACGCGCTTATCGCTGATTTTACGGTCCAGTACAATTTCAGAGTTTCCGGTTCCTTTGAATTCTTCGAAAATAACCTCGTCCATGCGGCTTCCGGTATCAATCAGTGCCGTCGCAATAATGCTCAGCGATCCGCCTTCTTCCACATTACGGGCAGCACCAAAAAATCTTTTTGGCCGTTGCAACGCATTGGCATCAACCCCGCCGGTCAAAACTTTACCGGAACTTGGGATCACGGTATTATAGGCCCGGGCCAATCTGGTGATACTATCCAATAAAATAACCACATCCATTTGATGCTCGACAAGCCTTTTGGCTTTTTGAATGACCATTTCCGCCACCTGAACATGGCGGGTCGCTGGCTCGTCAAATGTGGAACTGATAACCTCGCCCTTCACGGAACGGCGCATATCAGTGACTTCTTCCGGCCGTTCATCAATCAGCAAAACGATAAGAAATACATCTGGGTGGTTTTCTGTAATGGCATGGGCAATATTCTGCAATAACACCGTTTTACCTGTACGCGGCGGGGCCACAATAACCGCGCGCTGACCTTTACCTATTGGCGCAACAAGATCAATCACCCGCGCCGAATTATCTTTTACGCCGGGATCTTCCCGGTCAAGTTTGAATTTATCATCCGGATGAAGCGGGGTCAGGCTGTCAAAATGAAGTTTATGACGTCCGGCATCCGGATCATCAAAATTAATCTGGGAAACTTTTAACAGCGCAAAATATTTTTCACCTTCTTTTGGTCCCCGAATATGACCTTCTACGGTATCACCGGTTCTAAAACCAAAACGCCGAATTTGACTTGGGCTAACATAAATATCGTCAGGGCCGGGTAGATAGTTGGCTTCTGGTGAACGTAAAAACCCAAATCCGTCCTGCAGAACTTCAATCGTGCCGCCCCCGGTTATTTCTTCCCCTTTTTCTGCCAGCTCTTTTAAAATTGCAAACATCATGTCTTGTTTTCGCATGTTGCTCGCATTTTCCACATTAAGCTCTTCCGCCAAAAGAAGTAATGTGCTTGGCGATTTCTTTTTAAGTTCCAAAAGATTCATTTGGTATATCCATATGGTATTGTTAAGGGAAATAATTCTGTTGATTTGACACAAAAGTCACGAGACGTGGTTCATATAATAAGACATCAATGAACATTAATATTTGAAATAATATTGAGTATGATAAAGTATAATTATCCTAAATGAAAGGATGTTTTCTAAATAGCAAGCATCCTGCTGTCAAGCCTTAAAAGGCTTTCATGATCACAAGAAATACAATAATGATCATTAATATCGTCGGGATTTCATTAACAAGACGATAAAATTTTTCAGTATGTATATTTTCATCCCGGGCAAACTGCTTACGCCAACGGGATAAAAACCCATGAAAACCGCTCATTAAAATCACACAAATAAATTTTAACTGAAACCAGCTCTGCCCCCAAAGATCCTGACCAAACGCCATAGATAACCCAAAAATCCACGCAAATATCATAGCAGGATTAATAATAACCCTGATCAGTTTTAATTCCATTTCCTTGAACATTTCAGACGCATCTGAGCCTATTTCCAATCGGGTATGATAGACAAACAATCGCGGCATATAAAGCATACCTGCCATCCAGCTGATCACGGCTATGATATGCAATGAAAGAAGCCAGCTATAATGCTCTGATAAAAAAATATTTATCTGTTCCATCATTTAAGCGCCGCCTTCGTTAATTTTGTCAATGTGGAAATATATGAGGGGTGGCACCCAATAGCGGCTATGCGAATATAGTTCTTAACCCCGCTTTCTTTGGCAATTTTCCGGTAATCTATATCCAGTTCTACCAATGTTTCCGAATGTTCTGACACAAAAGAAATTGGCACAATAATCACCGATTTTCCTTCTTCTCCGGCCCGCCTGATTTCATCGTCGGTATAGGGTTCAATCCACTTTAAGGGGCCAACCCGGCTTTGAAAACAAACAACATGGTCTGGATGGCCAAGTTTTTCCTGAATGGTACGGCAGGTATTTTCAGTATGCTGGCGGTAGGGGTCACCCGCCTCAATTATTTTTTCTGGCAAGCCGTGAGCCGAATATAAAATGCGGTAATCATCCAGTGACCCGATTTTTTTAATTTCTGTCTGTATTAAACTAACGTGAGCTTCAATAAAACCTGTATCCTCTGGATAGTCCCTTACCACCCTATAAGGCGCATCAAGACCTGCTTTTTGGGCATTTTTTGCCCAATCTATCAGGGATGACCCAGTGGTTGTGATTGAATAATGCGGATATAATGAAAGCAAGACTATTCGATCCGGCGCAAAATTTTTCACTTTCTCGACAACATCACAGGAAAAAGGATGCCAATAGCGCATGGAAACAAAGCAACGATACTCGATTTCATCCACTATGTTCAAGGTATTTTCAAGGGCCGTTGCCTGCGCTTCCGTCTGTTCTAATATAGGGGATTTATTGCCAATTTTTTTGTATATTTCCCGCGCGATCGGCGCACGCTTTCTTGAAAGAATTTTCGCCACCAACCACCGCCAGGGATTATTCAAGGCAATGATCGCCGGATCATAAAATAAATTAAACAAAAAAGGCTTCACAGCTTTAAGAGAATCCGGGCCCCCTAAATTTAATAAAATCACCGCGACCTTTTCTTTTTTATCCATATGGCCCGCCATTGCTATCTTTTATAGTCCCGCAATATTTCAGATACCCGCGCGACATTTTCCGGCGGTGTTTGCGGAACTATGCCATGACCAAGATTAAATATAAAGGGTCCTTTGCCAAGACAATCCAGAATCTCCTTCACGCGGTTTTCCATCATTTCACCGCCTGCAACCAATAATAAGGGGTCTAAATTACCCTGTACAGGACATAAAGGCTGTATATGATCCCGTACCCACTCTAATGGCATCGTTGTGTCTATAGAGACCGCAGAGATGCCCGTAGCGCGAATATATTCAGGATAGCGGCACCCTGCCCCCTTGGGAAACCCAATGATTGGAATATCTGGATAAATCGCCCGAATATTCCGAACAATTTTTTTGACCGGTTCTATGGCCCATTTTCGAAATTGATCATCAGGCAAATTTCCGGCCCAAGTATCAAATAATTGAATAACTTCGGCACCTTGCTTGATTTGACGACATAAATATTCAGATGTGGAAACGATCAATAAATCAATAAGCGTTTGAAAAGCGGCCTCATCCTGATAGGCCATGGCTCTTGTTGCCGCCTGATCTGTGGATCCATGCCCTGCAACCATATAAGTTGCTACTGTCCAGGGCGCGCCAGCAAAACCAATTAATGTGGTTGTTTCTGGAATTTCCTTATGTAATCGCTTAACCGTTTCATATACAGGTGCCAGATGTTTATGAAAGCCTTCCATGCCAAGCCCATTTATTTTATTGGCTGTGTCTACAGGAGTAAGAACAGGCCCTTCGCCCTGTCTGAATTCAAGATGTTGACCCAAAGCATGAGGCACAACCAGAATATCCGAGAAAAGAATGGCCGCGTCCATTTGGTATCTGCGAAGAGGTTGGAGGGTTACTTCTACGGCAAAATCAGGGGCGTAACAAAGATCCAGAAAGGACCCCGCAGTTTTGCGTTTTTCCATATATTCTGGTAAATATCTTCCTGCTTGGCGCATATACCAAAAGGGAATTTTATCTGTAACCTCACCATTTAAAGTCTGGAGAAAAAGTTTATTATTTTTCATATATTTTTCGATCGTCGTTATACACTTAAGAATAAACTACTATCTTATATTTTTATAAATATATAAATAGTGGTTGTAGTGGGTGCCTGTGAATAAAGAGAATTAAAAGTTACCCCCAAAACAATTGACAGAACAGTCTTAAAAAAACATTTTTTATCACATAGCGGATTTGGCAGAATAAGTCTATGGATAAGCGCAGGAAGGCAAGAGCTTTAAAACTGTGAATATCGGGGATAGTTTTTATATTGACAGGAGATAAAAAAACCACATTCTGATTCCCACAGACCCTAAAAAAAGTTATCCATAAAAGGATAATAATTGTATACTAAATGAAAGGGGTGCATAATTTTACGTCTTTTATAATATAAGGCCAGTTATCCCCGTAATTAAGGCCAAAACAGCAATAGGGTTGATAATGAAAGAGGTTTATCTTCATCTGGTATCTGATGCAACAGGAGATACCCTTGAACAGGTTGCCAAGGCGGCTTTAGCGCAATTTCCCGAGATAAAAGCCAAAAAACATTATTGGCCAATGGTCAGAACCGCCCGTCATATGGGACGGCTTATTCCGGAATTTAAAGAAAAGCCGGGCATTGTGATGTTTACATTGGTCAATAGTGATATTGAACAGGTTTTGATTGAGGCATGTGAAAAAAACCATTGGCCCTATATTTCAGTATTACACAGTATAATTCGGGAATTAGGTCATCATCTGGGTCAAAAAAGTATCGCGCGTCCCGGCCTTCAACATAAAATGAATGATGAATATTTTGCACGAATAGATGCCATGCAATACACCCTGATGCATGATGATGGCCAGAATCCGGAAGGTATAAAATCAGCAGATATTGTTTTACTTGGGGTATCTCGAACCTCTAAAACACCCACAAGCATCTATCTGGCAAATAAAGGAATGAAAACGGCGAATATTCCCATTGTGCCCGATCAGGCATTACCGCGCGAACTGGATGACTTGGGCGGTAAATTTGTTGTGGGCCTGATTAACAGTGTGGATCGGCTGGTTCAAATCAGGCGCAATCGTTTGTTATCCTTAAAAGAAGAAAAAGAAACCACTTATGTCAATGAAGAAGCCATAAAAAAAGAAGTTCAGCTGGCCCGGCGGCTTTTTTCCGGGCGCGGCTGGCCCGTCATTGATGTGACCCGAAGATCCATCGAAGAAACAGCGGGCGCTATTATGAATTTGAAATATAAATTTGATGATGAAAAAGAAAAAAGAAATGTTGCTGATTCTGGTATCAACTAATATCTCACACGGGTTCATTGGTTAGAAATATGACAAAAGATTTAAAAATAAAGGCCGGTGTGGTTGGTTGGCCTATCAGCCATTCCCTTTCCCCTCGCCTGCATGGTTATTGGCTGGATAAATATGATATTCCGGGCGAATATTTGCCCTATGCGGTTAAACCGGAGGCCTTGGGGGAATTTTTGAAATCTTTGGCCAAAAAACAAATCACAGGCTTGAATCTGACCGTTCCCCATAAAGAAATTGTGTTGCCTTTTTTGGATGAAATAGATGAGGTTGCCCAGAGAATTGGCGCGGTGAATGTCATCACCGTTCAAAAGGATGGCCGCCTGTTTGGCCGCAATACGGATGGTATTGGCTTTCTGACCAATCTTAAAACAAGCGCCCCCACATGGTCATCCAGTAGGTCATCCAGCAGGTCATTCAGTAGGTCATCCAGTAGGTCATCCTGCGGCGCGGCGGCGGTAATCATTGGCGCGGGCGGCGCGGCCCGGGCCGCTATTGTAAGCTTGCTGGATGATGGCATTTCAGAAATCCGGCTGATAAACCGGACGCGCGCGCGGGCTGAAGACCTCGCTGAAATATATAATGATCCCCGCATAACGGTCTGTGACTGGCAGGATCGATCAAAATATATATCTGGCGCGGCACTGCTGGTCAATACGACGAGCCTTGGTATGAAGGGACAACCCCCATTGGATATTGATCTGTCTGAATTACCCCTTGCGGCGGTGGTATATGATATTGTCTATAATCCTCTGGAAACCCCGCTTTTAAAACAAGCAAAATTGCGCGGCAATTTTCATGTTGATGGGCTGGGAATGTTATTATATCAAGCGGCCCCGGCCTTTCAGGACTGGTTTGGACGAACGCCAGAGGTGGACCAAGGTCTTCGTCATTATATTCTTGAGGCCTTGCGATGACGCCAGATAAGACACCAGATAAAATTACGGTCATTGGCCTAACGGGGTCTATCGGTATGGGGAAGTCGGAAACCGCAAAAATGTTTGAGAGGGCGCAGATCCCTGTATTTGATTCAGATGCGGCAGTACATATTTTGATGGGTAAGGACGGCGCGGCCACCCCATTGGTGAGCGGCCTTTTTCCAAATGTTATGACCGCAGGTGGCATTGACCGAAAGGCCTTGGGGGCAAGGGTTTTTGATGATCCGGCGGCGTTAAAACAGTTGGAATCCATTTTGCACCCCGTGGTATCTGACATGCGGCAGGTTTTTTTTGATCAGGCGGCGGCAGAAGGCCATGATCTGGTGGTGATGGATGTGCCGTTGCTGTTTGAGACAGGCGGGGAAAAACAATGTGACTTTACCGTTGTGGTCTCGGCACCGCCAGCGCTTCAGCGCCAGCGCGTTTTATCCCGCCGCAACATGACCGTGCAAAAATTCGAAAATATTCTGGCCCAGCAAATGCCGGACGAAGAAAAAAGAAGGCGCGCAGATTTTATCGTTCAAAGCGATCGGGGCATAAGCTATGCTGAGAACCAGGTTGCTAAAATCATCAAAGAAATTCGCGCCAAAAAAGACAAGTAAGTAGGATAAAAAGCCAATGCGGGAAATCGTTTTTGATACGGAAACAACAGGGTTTGATCCTTTTACAGGCGATCGGCTGGTGGAAATAGGCTGCGTTGAGGTGGAAAATTATTTGCCCACGGGCCGCATTTATCATCAACATGTCAATCCGGAACGGGATATGCCGGAAGGAGCGTTTCGTATTCATGGGCATAGCGCGGAGTTTCTTAAGGGTTTTCCCACATTTTCTGAAATTTATCCGGCATTTATTGACTTTGTCGGGGACGCTAAACTGGTGGCCCATAACGCCAGCTTTGACATGAAATTTATCAATTGGGAATTATCGAAGGTTGGCCATAAAGAATACCCGAGCAGCCGGGCGGTGGACACCCTTGAAATTGCCCGCCGGAAATTTCCGGGCTCGCCCAATACTCTTGATGCCTTATGTAAAAGATTCTCCATTGATAATTCAAGCCGCGTTAAGCATGGGGCCTTGCTTGATGCAGAATTATTGGCAGAAGTTTATCTGGAATTGAGGGGTGGCCGGCAGCGGGGCCTGGCTTTGGACGAACAGGAAAATACCGATGCCCACGCCAACGATATTCTTCAAACCCAGAAGCGCATCTTTCGCGAAAGCCGCCCGCACCGCCCTTCAGAAGAAGAATTGAGACGTCATGAGGCGTTTGTGACTGCTTTGGGCGAAAAAACACTTTGGGCAACAAAAAACAATTCTTCAAAATAAAACCCCCAGACAAGTTAAGTTTGGAGGTTTTAAAATAAACTATAGATTAAGTGGCTTAATTAACAACCACATCATCTTTTGGTTCGGTCTGATCCTGAATATTTTGCATTTGCTGCTGATATAGCGCGGCAAAATCAATAGGCTCCAGCATCAATGGCGGGAAACCGCCGTCCCGCGTAACGTCGGCAACAATGCGGCGCGCAAAGGGGAATAACTGGCGCGGGGCTTCGATCATCAGGAACGGCTGCAGGGTATTTTCCGGCAGGTTCTTTGCGGCAAAAAGGCCCGAATAAACCAATTCAGCCACAAAAGCAATGTCATCACCGGCCTTGGCAGTGGTGGTTATTTTCAGATCAACTTCGTAGATATCTTCTCCCACGGCCTTGGCGTTCAGGTTAACATTGATATCCATGGAGGGTTTTTCCTTGGATAATTTTTGCAATGTTTGCGCAGGCGTCGGGTTTTCAAAAGACAGGTCTTTGATATATTGGCCAAGAATGCTAATTTGAGGGCCGGTATTTTCACCAGCGACTTCTGTATTGTCTTTTGCTGTATTTTTTTCTTCTGAGTTCTCTGTTTCGTCTGACATAAAATATATCCCAATTGCTATAATGGTTTCTTATAAAAATATGTGGCTATCATGGATTGTGTCTTAGCACAAGGTGAAGATGGTGAAAGCTTCAAATATCTGCTATATTATGTTGTTTGGAGCTTAATTATCCACAGGGCACTAGTCCTTGTGGTCAATATTTTTTGGGTTATCTTTTTCTTCTTCATATTCCCCGTTTATGATGATTCCTTCGGGGGAATTAGAGCTGTTTTTATATCCTGAAGTGTTTTTGTAAAAACTGTTGCGAATATTCTGCACAATGATTTTTCCAAGGACGGCCCGGATTGGGGGGGCCGCCAACAACACAGCAATACTATCGGTAATGAAACCCGGTAAGAGAAAAAACAGCCCGGCGACCAATAAAAAGACCCCATGCAGAATATCTTCTACGGGACTTTCGCCCCGCTGCAATGTTTCATGCATGCGGTTCAAGACCATTATGCCCTGCTGACGGATCAGATAAACCCCGATAACGGCGGTCAAGATGGTGAGCAACAGGGCCTGAAACCCGCCAATAGCACTGCCAACCTCCAGAAAAACCAGAAATTCCAGATAGGGTACGCTAAGAAGTATGATCAATATCAGCAAAGGCATGGTTTTGGACTCTTAAATATAAAATTAGGGGCCTATTGTTTGATAAAATAAAAATCTGTATTTAAATTTATCATAATAAGGCTTATATATACAGGCTATATAAGTATTATTCATCTTTAGCCAAGGCGTGGAACAGGAAAAAAATGCAAACGGAAACAGAAAGCGTAGAACTTATTGTAATTTTGGCACTGGTTGCCGTGTTTATTTTGTTTCAGCTTCGCCGGACGCTGGGCAAAAAAACGGGTTATGACCCGACCAAAGACCAGCCCAAGGATAAAGATGCCGCTTACGGTGACCAGAACGGTGACCAGCCCGGTGACCAACCCGGTGACCAGCGCAGTCAAAATAACGCAGATGATGAAGATAATGTCTATCCTATTTTGCCAGATGCGGCTCAAATTGAGCCAGCTGTTAATTTAGGCCTTTCAAAATCATCACCATTTTACGCGGTGATTGAAAAGATACATCAGCTTGATCCATCTTTTAATGTGCTGAGCTTTTTTGATGGGGCTGAATATGCTTATGGTCTGGTTTTAAATTCTTTTTGGAACAAGGATAGAAAAACCCTGCGCAGCATGCTGACCCGGCAGGTTTATGATCAGTTTTCCGGAGTTATTGATGATATGGAGAAAAAGAAGCTGCGCCATGAAAACAAATTGATGGATGTTGAAAAAATTGATCTTCTGGACGTATCGCTGACGGGCAGCCTTGCGGAAGTCACAGTCGAATTTACCAGTCATATGATTATGTCAACGCGCGATGCGGACGACAGGATTATTGAAGGCAACGCAGACAGGGCTATTAAAATATCCGATATTTGGACATTTTGCCGGGACGTGAAAAGCACAGACCCCAACTGGACGCTGGTTGCGACGCGTACGGGCTAAACCATAGAATGATATAACGCCATGTGGAAATCTTTTATAATTGCCGGCACGGGGGCTTTATTTCTATTATTCTTGTGGGTTTTGGTAAGGGATGAAGCCCCCCGAAAAGATCCTGAATTTATGGCTGTGCCTTATAGTGATCTTGAATATTGGTCATCGGATCCACAAAGTCAGGCGCTGGCGGCCTTTAAAAACTCTTGCCGCGTATTTCTGTCCTGGCCCGGGACAAAAATAATATCTCCGGAAAGTCTTGGTGGGCGCGCCGGGGATTGGCACCCTTCTTGTCAATTAGCCGAGACGTTAGAGGTGCCAACAGATAATCAAGCCAAAGAATTTTTTGAGCAATATTTTACGGTTGTTTCTTATACCAAAGATACAGAAGGGCTGTTCACGGGATATTTTGCACCGGAATATCATGGCAGCGATAAACCGTCCGAAGAATATAACTATCCTCTTTATGGCCTGCCGGGGGGCCTAAAAACTCTGGATCTTGGCGACTTTCGCGCCGATTTAAAAGGACAAACCATCATTGGTGAAATCAGGGACGGGGCGTTTGTGCCCTATAAGGACCGCGAAATAATCGATCGGGGCGCGTTGGAAAACCAAGCGCTGGAACTGGTTTGGCTTAAAGACCCGGTAGATGCTTTTTTTATGCATATCCAAGGCTCTGGTGTTATCCGCTATGAAAATGGTGATCAGAAACTTTTTGGCTATGCCGGTAAAAATGGTAAGGCGTATCATGCCATTGGAAAGTTTTTAATTCAGAGCGGCGAGATTGAAAAACAGGATATGTCCATGCAGGCAATCAGGGGCTGGATCAATGATAATCCCTTGCAGGCTGAGGCATTGATGTGGAAAAACCCGTCATATGTTTTTTTTAGAGCCATGGAGGGCCGATTGCCGGTTGGGGCCATGAATGTGGAACTTACTGCCGGAAGGTCACTGGCGGTAGATCGTAAATTTGTGCCATTGGGCATTCCTGTCTGGCTTGACCTTAAACCATCGACAGAAATTACAGATCCCATCAGACGATTGGTTATCGCGCAAGATACGGGCGGCGCGATTAAGGGCCGGGTACGGGGCGATGTTTATTGGGGCATTGGCGAGGATGCCGGTTTAATGGCGGGTCCCATGAAGGATTTAGGCCGGTATTATTTCCTGTTACCAAATGATTTGGCCCAAAAACTATTATCTGATCAAAATACATCGCTTACAAAGGCTGGCCCTTAATGGGCGGTAAAAAACCACGGGACAGCTTAAGCGCGGAGGAAAAAAAACTCTGGCAGAAAGTCACTGAAAATATTGCCAGATTAAACAGTAATCAAGCCATGACCCCCCTTGTCCGCAAGTCGTTTTATTTAAATAATGTGTCAGAAAACTTTTCTTTTAACACCCAAAAACCCTTAACTGCCCCTGCGGCGCGGTTAAATGAGCAGGCCTTTTCGCTTAAAGATATGGATCATAACTGGCAGCAGAAACTGCGGCGCGGCGCGGCAAAACCTGAAGGAAAAATCGATCTTCACGGTATGTCTCAAGACCGGGCTTTTGATGCGCTCACCCGTTACATCGAAGAGGCGCACCGCCGCGGTAAAAGATCTATTTTGGTGGTTACGGGCAAGGGTCGCCAAAAAACCGGCGCCAAAGGAAGCGGGATCTTAAGGGCTAATGTGCCAAGGTGGCTGTCTCAGGGGGCCTTGGCGCAATATATTGTCTCTTATTATTCGGCTAACACCGAACATGGCGGTGACGGCGCGTTATATGTGGTCTTGAAGCGGGGGCAGAACGTAAAGCAGGGTGCACCGCCGGGGGCGAATGTATGACACCGCTCGGTAAAAAAATAAGGCAGCTCAGGGCGGACAAAGCCGTGAGCCAAAAGCAGATGGCATCAGATTTACATATTAGCCCGGCCTACCTGTCCGCATTGGAGCATGGCCACCGGGGCCAGCCTACGTGGGCCCTGGTGCAAAAGGTGATCAGCTATTTCAATTTAATTTGGGATGACGCAGAGGAGATCGAGCAGCTGGCCCGCAAATCGCATCCGAAAATCACGCTGGATACATCAGGATTATCACCGGAAGCTGTGATAATGGCCAATCAGATGGCCGATAATATTCGCCGCCTTGCGCCAGATCATATTGCGGAAATCATCAAAATTCTCAATAATATCCTCAAGAAATAAATGCTGAGAAATAAACCCTATTTCTCGGGCCCGGCACTATCGGGAATAATCAATATAGAGGTGATTTGATTGCGGCGTCTTTTTAAGACCTCAAAAGTAAAGCCGGGGGTGGTTGATGTCTGTGTAAAGCGCTGACCGGGAAGGGGAATTGTTTCGGCAATATCAATGACATGTCCGGCAATCGTTGTCACATGCTCATCACTTAAGTTCCAATTAAACTGGCGGTTTAAGTCACGAATTGGTGTATCGCCCCGGGCAATGACCGACCCATTTTTCAAGGGTTTAATTTCCTCAGAAGACGTGTCATGTTCATCATAAATTTCACCGACAATTTCTTCCAGAATATCTTCAAGGGTTGTTACCCCCATAAAGTCGCCATATTCATCAACCACCAAAGCAAAGTGGGAATTTTTTGCTAAAAACAGGGCTAATTGTTCTTGCAGGCTGGTTGTTTCTGGTACAAACCATGGGTCATGGGCAATTTTGGTGAAATCAATATTTTTTGCTGAACCACCATTGGCCTTGATGGCGCGCAATACTTCCTTGGCATGAATGATGCCGATAATATTGTCGGGGTCTTCCCGCCAGAGGGGCAGCCTTGTATGGGGGCTATTGACCAATTGGGCAAAAATATCATCACTATTGTCATCCGCATTGATCATTTCCACATTTTTGCGATGTACCATGACATCTTCAAGCTAAACATCCTGTAAATCAAGAATGCTGTCGAGCATGTCTTTATTGTATTTGATCAGGCCACCTTCGTGGGCTTGAAAACTAATGGCGCCCCGAATTTCATCATGAGCCGAGAACAGCTTTTGCCCGACAATGTCAATGCCGAACATCTTTAAGCTTCCCCGGACAATATATTGAACCAATGTCATGAAGGGTGCAAAAAGCAGGACGACTAATTTGACAAAAGGGGCGGCCTTTAACGCGACGCGCTCAGGGTTGGAAATGGCGTAGGTTTTAGGTAATACATCCGCGAAAACAAGTATGATTACGGTCATGACCAATGTGGCATAGACCACGCCGATTTCGCCAAATATCCGGATAAAAAATGCTGTGGCAAGGGCGGATGCCAAAATATTCACCAGATTATTACCGAGCAGAATGGCTCCGATCAGGATTTCTGTATTATCGATGAGTTTTTCTATCACCTTGGCCCGTTTGTTGCCTTCTTTGGCCAAGCGATGAATTCGCGAAGGGGATGTGGCCGTTAATGCGGTTTCCGAACCAGAGAATGTTCCCGATAAAATGATCAAAAATAAAATGATGCCGGAAAAAATAAGAATTTCTATTATAAAATATGTTGTCATGAAGCCTATACCGAAAAAGTTTTTAGTTAATTATATGAATTGGATTTTATGGTTAATTTATGGCCGCCTGGAAAATTTCTTTGACGTCTTTGGGGTCTATCTTATTGCTCAAAAAAGCCTTTCCAATAGCGGATACTATCACAAAATTCACCCGCCCATCTGATTTTTTTTTATCCTGCAAAACATGGCCATATAATCGCTCCGCCGTCATTTTAACCTGTGATATTGGGTGGCCCGTTTTGCTTACGCGCGTTGGCAGGGACATTTCTTCCAGATGTTGTTGCAGCCTTTCGGCATCTTCTTTAGAGCAAAGGCCCATTTTAACCGATAAATTAAAGGCCATGACCATGCCAATGGCGACGGCTTCCCCATGGAAAAGAAGATCTGAATATCCGGCCTCCGCCTCTAGCGCGTGACCAAAAGTATGACCAAGGTTAAGCAGGGCTCGATTGCCGCGCTCTTTTTCATCCTCGGCAACGACACGCGCTTTGGCTTGGCAGCTTTTGACAATGGCCTCCCGCCGGGCCTGTGGATCGCCAGAGATAATTTTCTGGCCATTTTTTTCCAGCCAGCTGAAAAACGCCGCATCGTCAATCAGGCCGTATTTCACCACTTCTGCATATCCCGCCAACAGCTGCCTTTTGGGCAAGCTGTTCAAACTTCTGACATCGGTTAAAACCAGACAAGGCTGGTGAAAGCTGCCCACCAGGTTTTTGCCGCGCGGGCTGTTGATACCTGTTTTCCCGCCGACAGAACTATCAACCTGAGCCAGAAGTGTGGTCGGGATTTGGATAAAATCAATGCCGCGCATGTAAATGCTGGCGGCAAACCCCACCAAATCGCCAATGACGCCGCCGCCAAAGGCGATGATTATATCATTACGGTCTAATTTTAAAGACAGCAGCCGATCCAGCAAATTTTCCAAATGGCGAAAAGATTTTGTGGCCTCTCCTGCTGGCATAATGATGGTGTCAAATTCTATGTTTGCCGAGACAAGCGACTTTTTAAGGCGCGGAAGTTGATGTTTTGCGACATTTTCATCCGTGATAACCACGGTTTTCAGCCTTGGCAACAGGGGGGCGATAAGCGCGCCGGCCTGATCCAGAAGACCGGTACCCACAAGGATATCATAACTATGGTTTTTCAGAGAAACCGTTATTTTCTGGGTCATTTTTTTTCTCTGTTTTTCATTTCGGAAATCTTTTTTGGCGCAAGATACTGGTTAAGCTTGCGAATAATATCATTGACCACTTTTTCATGAGGCCCGGCACCGGTTTCTACTGTAATGGCGGCTTGTCCATAGATGGGGTAGCGTATTTTGGCAAGATTCCGCAATATTTCTTCGGGGTTTCCTGTGCGAAGAAGGGGGCGCGTATTGCGCCGGGATGTCCGTTCCACCAAATGATCAATATCTGCCCTTAACCAAATCGTGATGGTTTTATCGAGC
>JAJRQU010000083.1 GCA_024280095.1 Alphaproteobacteria bacterium
AAAAATTTATCACCAACGGAAAGCCATTCAAAGTAGCCATTACAGCCATCATGCGAAAGCTTATAACAATCGCAAATGCCCTCTTGAGAGATAATAGAAAATGGTCCAAAATTAATGCTTGATCAACACGGATACTCTAGGTATCTGGATGATGATACCATCTATTTTAGGGCTAACTATTCTCTGGCAGGCCAGGCGACTGTTGGAGCGGCGTTCCGCGATAGTACATTCGAGCATTTCATCCTCCGTATCTGAACAAATGGATAAGCTATTCATGTAACCTCCACATTCACCAATAATACTTCCTATGCCGTATTTGGTCGCTACTTGCATAAGATTATCGCAGTCTTATGCGTTTACACTTGTTTCTATTTTATCAGTGCTAATAAAGGTAATTCTTGCCATCTGATCTCTCCCTAAAATAATCATGTGCTATTTGGTTGACATGACAACACGTATTACCTATATTAAATAGGTTGATAAGACAACACAATAGCGAAAACAATAATAAAATACCATTTTATACTCAGGATATAATATAATGAAAATACATGAGGGGCATCTTGCGATAGATGTACCAGAAAATGTTTCAGTTTGGGATGTTGACCCATATGATCCGGCGATATTATCCGATCCTGCCGATTATTACGCTGAGTTACGTGCAAAAGGTCCGTTCGTCTATATTCCCAAATACTCGATCCTTGCCTGCGGGCGCCATCAAGAGAACAAAGAGGTCTTTTCCGACTGGGAGCGTTTCGTATCTTCGCGCGGTGTAGGGTTGCAGGATTTTAAGCTTGAAAAACCTTGGCGAGACCCCAGTATTGTACTGGAAGTAGACCCGCCAGAGCATACCAAAAATCGCAAAGTAATTATGCGTATCCTTTCACCCAAAGCGATGAGAGGCCTTAAAGACGATTTTCGGGTTGCCGCAGAAAAACTGATTGATGAGCTATTGGACAAAGGTACATTTGAAGCTGTAGAAGAGCTTGCAGAAGCCTATCCTGCCACAGTTTTCCCCAATGCGATGGGTTTACGCGAAAGCGATAGGAGGCGATTGATAGATTATGGCGCAATGGTTTTCAATGCGCTCGGCCCCGATAACCTCCTGCGACGAAATGCTATGGCCAAGGCACCGGAAATTGTCCCTTGGATTACCGAAAGATGTCGTCGTGAGAACCTCAGACCAACTGGCTTTGGGGCTACAGTATATGCCGCTGCGGATGCAGGTGATATCACCGAGGAGGAGGCCGGAATGCTTGTTCGTTCACTTCTGTCCGCCGGTGTGGATACAACCGTGACGGGCCTGGGAAGTGCGCTTTGGTGCCTCGCAACTAACCCGGATCAGTTTGAACTATTGAGATCGGATTTGAGTCTGCTTAGGCCAGCTTTTGAAGAGACACTGCGGTACACGTCACCTGTGCATTCTTTCTGCCGGACGGCAAATGTTGATACGGAAGTAAGCGAAATAAAGATAAAAGAAGGTACGAAAATTCTCTGTGTCCTCGGGGCAGCCAATCTGGATGAAGATCAATGGCCGGATGCAAATAAATTTGATATTAGCCGTAAACCCGTTGGTCATATGGCACTGGGCGCGGGCGTTCACGGATGTGTTGGCCAGAATTTGGCCCGCGCAGAGGCCGAGGCAGTTTTCACTGCAATTGTAAATAAAGTTGGATCCATAAAGCTTGCCGGAGATGCCGTTTGGCGGCCGAACAATGCCATTCATGCTCTTGACAGGCTTCCGATTACTTTCATACGAAAATAGGAGGTGAAAATGGTTCAGATTTATCCCGGAAATTTATGCAAGGCGGCATAGGGAGCTTGTCGTTGGATAAGTATGTTTTTTAATAAAAAATTTCCGTTGGAAAAACCCTCGCTTAAATCAGGGCAGGGAGGGAATGAAGGAATTTCGAATATTACTGAAAATTCCGGATAATTATATAGCGCCCTTAGTCATAAATAATAAAAAAATCAATAATATCAAAATATATAAGAGGACATATTCAATGAAACATGAAATATATAAGGTTATGATCCTGGGAGGGGTATTTGCATACTTGTCTTACCCCGTAGTATCGGCAAATGCTGATGACAGTGAAGGTGAAGAACTCAGGTTGGATGAAATAATCGTAACGGCCCAAAAACGTGAACAAAGCCTTCAAGACGTTTCTACTGCGATTACGGCTTTAACATCGGGGCGGCTTCAGGAAGCCGGAATTTCCGACATCACGTCATTGCAATATTACGCTCCCAGTCTCACCATCGGCACGACCTTTGGTTTTGCCAATGTTTTTATGCGTGGTTTGGGACTTAATAATGTTTTTGCCAATGTCGACCCTTCTGTCACATTATATGTTGATGGTGCCGTAATTTCACAGCCGAGCGCACAATTATTCTCCTTTTTTGACCTTGACAGAGTAGAAGTGCTTCGTGGCCCTCAAGGTACATTGTATGGTCGTAATGCAACAGGCGGTACTATTAACCTGATAGCTAAAAAACCAACCGAAGAACAGGAAGGATATTTCCGTGTAACGGGTGGTGATTATGCTCTGTTTCAGTCAGAGGGTGCCTTTGGCGGTCAAATTTCCGAGAATTTATCTGGTCGCTTTGCTTTTCAGACGATTAATCGCGGTGGCTATGGCATAAATGAAGTGACCGGTAATGATATTGACAATGCCAACCAGAAAGGTTTTAGGGGTCAGTTACTGTATCATGCTTCTGAAAAAGTAGACATTCTATTGTCTGCAGAATATGGTACGGTAAAAGATGCCGCGAATGGTTTTCTATTCAAGCGGGTCACATTTCCAGGGACAATCTTACCCAATGGAACAGCGCCCGGGGCGGGTGGTTTTCCGGTTGGCGCGCGTAATTATGCGTCGAATGTTGATCCGGAAAATGATCGGGAAACATTTTCAATTTCGGCCACAGTAGACTGGGAAATCAACGATAATCTTTCATTAAAAAATATCGTTAATTACAGAGATAGTGATCTCGCAAATTTTCAGGATCTTGACGTGTCCGGTATAGTTAACAGTACGGTGCAGGAATTTACGATCGCAAGTGAGCAATATTCGGAAGAATTGCAATTGATCTATACCGATGAGAAATTCCGGGCAATAGGTGGTTTCTATTACTTCAAAGAGGATATTTCAAATAGAAACAGGATAGACACTTTGAAATTAGGCGGCAGCTTCACGTCAGTTGAGGGAAATACTGAAAAGCGTGTGGATTTGACAGGAACGGGCGTGACAAAATCCTGGGCTCTGTTCTGGAATGCATCTTATGATGTTACAGACCAGCTTACCTTCAGGGCCGGGGGACGGTATACAAAAGATACGCGCGAAATTACCAACGACAATATTATATGGGTTGCTGGCGGGGCTGTCAGACTTGCGGCTACATTCTCTGATAAAGAATCCTTCACTGATTATAATAATGAGGTCGGGTTGGAGTGGCGTCCAACGGAAGAAATGATGCTTTATTATACCTATTCAGAAGGTTTCAAAGCCGGTAGCGGCCAGCTTGCTTCCGGTATTCTGAACCCTGCTATTGGGGCCAATATCATCGAACCAGAAACCATAACAAACCATGAATTTGGTATGAAAAGCATATGGCTGGATGGCACTTTTCTGCTGAATTTGGCTACTTATTATTATAAGGTAGAGGGTATTCAACTGGATCGTACTGTTCCGGGTGGCCCGACCGGCTTTAGAACATTTTTCGAAAATGCAACCAGTCAGACAGGCAAAGGTGTGGAGGCTGAAGCTACATGGGCAGTCACGAATAATTTGACATTTAATGGGGCTGTTTCTTATCAGGATACAGAATTTGGAGCGTTCCTGACTTCGGATCCGACCAATGTGTTGAATTTGACGGGAACGGCGTTGGTCGATATTGCAGGAAATCGTGCGCGACAGGCCCCGAAATGGGCCTGGAATCTTCACGGATCATATGATATTCCGCTGGAGAATGATGCCACCATTACCCTGTCCGGAGATGTTTCATATAAGGGCGAACAATTTTTCAGCGAGTTTAATAACAATTTGCTGCAACAGGGCGCCTACACCATGATTGATGCCAGAATTAGATATACTTCCGGTGACCATTGGACTGTCGAAGTCTGGGGCAAAAATCTGTCAAACAATCTTGTGGAATCGGGCAACTTTGCACTGGCAACAGGGCGTATCGTTGTGAGAACACTCCTTCCTCCAAGAACATGGGGAATTACGGCTGGCTATACATTCTAACAGAATTGCCCGCAAGCAGATAGTCAGGCGGCAAGGAAGGCCTTGTCGCCTGACTTGTATGTTAACTGTATCAAAGAGGTCTTCTCAAAACGCTTGAACAACGTGAACTTACGAAAGTGGCTGCTACAATTGCCGAGGAAATGGGCAAAGCGTTTAGAAATATTGTAAAGGGTGATCAGATAGAGGGGGTTTATACCAAACCAGTAGAGCTGGTCAGTGGGAAATATGCTGTTATCGAAAAATCAAAAGAGTTCTCGCTGGTTCCGTGGCGTTCGGTATTGGAGCGCTCAAAAGGAAAAATGGTATCCGGTGTTATCGGCAAAAAACGAGGGATGGGGATTTCGTGACTGAATAATAAAAACAATTTGCATAGTAACAGAAGATGAAATCCTATATTTACCCTGCGCATCGGGATTGGCTTCTGGCGCTGGTTGTTGATGAGGTCGATGTGACGTTGACAGAGGTTCAGGAGCGTCTGCTTAATGAACGCAAGCAGAGCGCAGCGATCGGGACCCTATGGAGTTTCTACTGTGCACAGGGGGTGACGTTTAAAAAAAGACCGCGCACGCCGCCGAGCAAGAACGCGAAGATTGAATAGCCCCTAGTGTCCTGAATCTAAAGTCCGTCACATAATGTTTGTTTATTTCTTTGACAGAACCGTTTGACGGATGCGAGGATTTCATCGGCAGAACATGTCAAGGGCGGCGTAAAAGTAGGCTAGTGTGGGGGCGCATGTTTTATTATGATGGGGCATGCCCCATCATAATAAAATGGTTTTTTGTTTTTGGGGTTTAGCCTGTGGTCACGGCTTGTTTTTTCCGAGCTTTGCTCTGATTGAGGCGGTAACTATCACCGTTCATCTCGAGAATATTGACGTGATGGGTCAGGCGGTCGAGCAGCGCGCCAGTGAGTCGGTCGGAGCCGAAGGTCTCGGTCCATTCGTCGAAGGGCAAATTGCTGGTGACCATGGTCGAGCCGCATTCATAGCGCTGAGAGAAGACTTCAAACAGCAGCTCCGCCCCGGTTTTGCTCAGTGGCACAAAACCCAACTCGTCAATGATCAGCAGTTTATACTTGGCGAGCTTTTTCTGGAAACGCAACAGGACCTTTTCGTCGCGGGCCTCCATCAACTCATGGACCAGGGCACTTGCGGTGATAAAACCAACACTCAGGCCTTTTTGGCACGCGGCCAGGCCAAGTCCGAGGGCAATGTGGGTTTTGCCGGTGCCGCTCGGCCCAAGCGCGATGATATTCTCGCGCCTTTCAATATATTCACAGCGGGCAAGATCCAGCACTTGCATCTTGTTGAGATTGGGAATGGCTTTAAAGTCAAAGCTGTCGAGGCTTTTGATCGCCGGGAACTTCGCCAACCTGATCCGCCGTTCAATCATCCGACCTTCGCGGCCCGCGCGGATGCGCGCAAATATAATAATTGGCGGCTTTGCCGCCGGGCAGCTCCAATTCGGCAAGACGGGACAGGTAGCCAAGGTGATCCACTCCTTCTGTGGCACAGAGCCGTGCCAACTTGTCATGCTCACGCAGGAAAGTGGGCAGCCGCAGGCTTTTGAGGTGGTGGGTAAGGAGTATTTGTGGGTTATCACTCATGAACTTGCTCCAGCTGTTCCGGCAATAAGGCTCATATAGCTGGACGCTGATGTGGTGCCCACAGTGGCTTTTGGCAGGTAAGGATAAATATCCAGATCAAGCCTGGCGGGCCGCCGTTCAATACGGCACAGTACCAGATGTTTGATAGCGTCAAAGCCGATAGCCCCCAGTCTGAGGGCATCACGGGTGGCCGCCGCTAACGTGTTCATATCGACAGTCTCCAGCAGGCGCAGGGTCTGCACATATTCCCTCTTGCCCGCTTTGCCCATGCGCCCTTCCAACAGGCGGCGTAACTTAATGAGTTCATCAGGCAAAGCCCATCCCTCAAGTGGGGCCGCCTGATCGAGGCTGGCGATCTTGCGCTCAATCAGGGGCAGGTAATGCAGCGGATTAAAGACCATATCATCACTCTCATAAGAACGATCATGACGGGCGATGATCTCCGCCTTGCAGCCGATCACCACTTCCCCCACATAACCCCTGATCCACACCTCACGGTGACCATAAGCCACCGGCACTGAATAATCATTACCACGGTAGCGCACCAAAGACTGTGAGGTCACCCGGCCCGCTTGCTTGTGACAGGCATCAAAGGACGCGGCGGGCAAGGCCTGCATGGCGGACAGATCCGCCTTTAAGCGTTCGCCAATGCTGATCTTATGACCACGTACAATATCTGCTTGCCGCTTTAAACACTCTTGCTCCAGATAATCATTAAAGGCATCAAAGCTCGGGAATTCAGGGATAGGCACCATATAGTTGCGGCGGGTATACCCCACCATGCCTTCAACATTGCCCTTGTCATTACCCTTGCCGGGACGGCCATAACGATCTTTGATCAGATAATGTGACAAAAAGCCGCAGAAGGCTTCGGTGCGCTTTCGGGTGCCATCAGGCATAATGCGGGCCACCAGGCACTTGTCATTGTCATAAACAATAGACTGCGGTACCGCGCCAAAAAAGGCAAAGGCGTGATTGTGACCATCCAGCCAGGCCTCAGTCACGGCGCGCGGATAAGCCCGCACATAACAGGCATCACTGTGGGGGAAATCCAACACGAAGAAGTGTGCCTTCTGCTGAACACCGCCGATGATCACCTGGGCCTCCCCAAAATCAGCTTGCCCGTGGCCCGGCGCATGGCTGAGCGGCACAAAAACCTCCTTGTGACGCTGATGATGGCTGCGCACATAATCCTTGATAATGGTGTAACCGCCGGTAAAGTCATGTTCATCACGCAGGCGTTCAAAAATACGTTTGGCCGTATGGCGCTGCTTGCGCGGCACAGACTTGTCACCTTCCATACAAATACCAGCTTGATCGGCTGATCGATAGCAGGCGGCATTGCACCGTGATGCTCAGATTAACATTGGCGGCCACTACCATTTCTTTACGCCTCCGGGGATCAAGCGGCTGGAGGCTTCGGACAAAAAATCTCTTTCCACCGTCAACTGGCCAATCTTGGCGTGCAATTCCTTTACTTCCAGGGCGTGATTATTCTGCTGCACATCCAGCTTGCCGGAAAAACCAGCCTCCATGGAAGCCAGGGCTTCTTGTTTCCAACGACCAATTACCGTCGAATGCACCCCAAACTGAGAGGCCAGTTCCGATACCGGGCGGTCGTCCCGAAGCGCGGCGATAACCACTTTTGTTTTAAAAGGGGCCGGAGTTCTTGCGTGTTCTACTCATTCATATGATCCTTTCATGATCAAAATAAAGCTTAACACACTGTCCTATTTTCTGGGATCACCTCAGTTAACTCCTAATTCTAGAGTATCCGTGTTGATCAAGCATTAATTTTGGACCATTTTCTATTATCTCTCAAGAGGGCATTTGCGATTGTTATAAGCTTTCGCATGATGGCTGTAATGGCTACTTTGAATGGCTTTCCGTTGGTG
>JAJRQU010000084.1 GCA_024280095.1 Alphaproteobacteria bacterium
AAATCCTGTTCTCACATATATTCAGCCTGAATTTATTGACACGGAGAGGTGGCAGAGCGGTTGAATGCACCAGTCTTGAAAACTGGCAAGGGTGCAAGCCCTTCGAGGGTTCGAATCCCTCCCTCTCCGCCACTCAAATCCCCCTTATTTGCCACAATCCCATAAAAGGAAAATATCTTGGTTGTAATCTACTCGCAACTTGGTCAATCAAAAACTTAGCTACCTTTTTTATCAGTCACTCCACAGCCACAAACGTTTGTTTTGTTAAAATCTCCGTTTCAGCATTTAGATCATAAACCATGCAATAAATTATATATTCTCCAAGCTCGTCTTTGGGCTCAATAATAGTACCTAGATAATTCACGCTTAGCTGCAATGTCCCTTTTGGCGGCGCGGGCTTATCTATCCAGGCCTCTATCATGTCCGTGGCGTGATATAATTTTCCTGAAGGGGTCACAACCTTATAGGCCAACCCCAATTTGCAATTATTTTTTTCATCAGCTTTGCAACCTGTGAACAAAAGAAAAGAAACTATAGGATCCCCTTTTGAAACTTGTTTAGCAAGCTCAATATGAGCACCTTTAATCGATTTGTCCCAGTTGTCCAAAAACTCTTCTGGCTTAGTGGTTAGCATCTGCATGACGCCCAATGAACCATTTGACTTCTGCCAGGGCTTTTCTGCTATTGCTTTGCCATCTTTATCCAACCAACCTTGCGGTTCCTCAAGATTCTGTCCTTGTACCGTCACTATGCCAATATAAATGATGCAGGTAATGACAATCACACGCCTGATTATAGATTTCATTTCAATTCCCAAACTTTCATTTCTTTTATTTACGTCTACCCAGAAAATGATATCAAAACATTATCGGTTCAAAAATGAAACTATTTATCTTTACGGTCAAATTTCGTCATGAGCTTTGCCTTGTCACCGGCAGTCAGGCAGAAAGTGATAACAGAGAGAATATAGAGGAGGATAAGTAACGATATTCCAATGATGCTTCCGCTTCCGCCCAGAATATCGATGGGGGAATAATGGGAAAGCAGTTTAAACAACAGGCCACTGCCCACAGCCGCCAGAACCACTTTTAGCAAGCTCATCTGCAACATATTAATCCCCATTAACCGCCGAACGGTAATGATCCGAACCAAATTCATCAAAATATATATGGCGCATAAGGCCATGGCGACGCCTTCGACCCCAAGGTCAAGAACGGTAACAAAGACGGCGGCCAAAACCACATAGAGCGGCACCATAATAACCGATATAATAGGATTGAATATGGGATAGCGGTAAAGAATAGGCATGTCCGTCATGCCAAAACCGCCGTTGACAGTCTCCCCAATCATCAAAAAGATCAGAATGATTCCGCTTGAAACCAGAAGGGCCTTTTCCGTATCTTCGCCCGCAATCAACCCCATTAAAGCTTCGCCATAAAATACCGCAATCACCACAAGCAAACATTGCACCATTAATGTCCATCGGCTCACCATAACCATTTGGCGTTCAACAACACTATAGTCATTCTCCACAAGGTTTTTGGACATAACCGGGGCAAGGATCGGATAAAAGCTTTGATAGATTTTCTCAACGCTTGTGGTGATCTGCTGGGCAACATTGTAAATGCCAAGCACCCCTTCGGCGAAGAAAAACTTAACGGTAAAAATATCCATCCGCATAAAAACCAACAGGGCCAGATCATGAAAAGCCGTTGGCGCAGAGAATCTGCCCATATCGCGCATCAAGGCGATGCTTGGCCGAGCGGCAAGAAAATTCTTAAGGCTGAATAGCTGCGCGCAGCCCCATAAAGCCATCATTAACGCGGCAACTATGGAGGTGCCATATGCCATAATAAGGCCGACCTCTCCCATGCCCAAGAAATAAAATAACAGCATGGCAAAAAGTAAAACATAAGGCTCTATGAAACTTCTGGCCATCATTTCATATTTCATATTGCGCGAAAATCGCGTGCCGGCAAGGATAATGTCCACCATGGAAATGACCAGAATGATAGGAACCAGCATTTTTAAACCCGGCAGCATTTCCGGGTAATCAAACCAGTGGGCAAGCTGCTGCGCGGACATTATAATAACGCCAATCATCAATAATCCGACGATGAAGGAACATATCAGGGCGGCCGTGATCACCTCTTCTGATGTATGACCTTTGCTTACTTTATTATCCTGAATAAATTTGAATAAAGAGCGTTTAAATCCAAAAACCGCTAAGGCCGCCCCTAATTCAACGATAGTGATGATAAAAATATACCGGCCATAAAGCTCCGCACCAAAAAGAGCCATGACCAACAGAATAAACGGCAGGCGGGAGCTGAGGCGAACAATGAAGCCAAAAAAATTTACGCCCGCACCTTTTACAATATCTTTTTTGTCTTTATCTTCTGAAGGGGTCATGCAAAATCACCAGACAGGTAAATGAAGTGCAAATTTTATTCCTTAAAGATTGGTGAAATTCAGACTGCACGCTAACAGAATTTACCATGACATTCAAGTTAGCGTTAAACAGCTATTTTTGGCTTTTATATCTCCGCCAAGTTGGTTAATATAAACAAAATTTTAATCAAAGGAATTACGCCTTATGACATCCCATAAGATATCCAGGCCCTATCTTAGCGACATAGAAATAGCGCGCGCGGCAGCAGCCCTGCCAATAGATGATGTTGCTGAAAAAATTAATATCCCTGCCTCGGCCCTGATAAGATACGGCGATGATAAAGCTAAGGTGAAACTTGATTACATAGATAGCCTGAAAAACAAGCCGGACGGCAAATTAATATTGGTCACGGCCATCACGCCGACACCTGCGGGCGAAGGCAAAACCACGACCACCGTTGGATTGGGCGATGGCCTGAACAAAATTGGCAAGAAAGCCATGATCTGCATTCGCGAACCGTCCCTTGGCCCCTGTTTTGGTATGAAAGGCGGCGCGGCGGGCGGCGGTTATGCCCAAGTGATCCCCATGGAAGATATAAATCTTCATTTCACAGGTGATTTTCATGCCATAAGCGCCGCCAATAACCTTCTGGCGGCCTTAATTGACAATCATGTTTATTGGGAAAATGCCGCCGAGCTTGATACGCGGCGCATTACCTGGCGCAGGGTTCTGGATATGAATGACCGCTCTTTGCGCCAGATCACCACGTCTCAAGGCGGCGTTGCCAATGGTTACCCCCGTGAGGGCGGCTTTGACATCACTCCGGCATCAGAGGTCATGGCGTGTTTTTGTCTGGCAACTGATATGGCCGATTTACGCCGCAGGCTGGGCAAAATCATGGTCGGCTTTACCCGCAACCGCAAGCCCGTCTATGCCTGTGACGTTCTGGCCGATGGCCCGATGGTCGCCTTGCTCAAAGATGCCATGATGCCCAACATTGTTCAGAGTCTTGAACATAATCCTGCGTTCATTCACGGCGGGCCTTTTGCCAATATTGCCCATGGTTGTAACACGGTGATTGCCACCAAGGCCGCCTTAAAAATGGCCGATTATGTTGTCACAGAGGCCGGATTTGGTGCTGACCTCGGGGCCGAGAAATTTTTTAACATTAAATGCCGTAAAGCCGGATTAAAGCCGGACGCCGCCGTTCTTGTGGCCACTATTCGCGCACTAAAAATGCACGGCGGCATTGGTAAAGAAGACTTAGGGTTAGAGAATATCTCTGCGGTTAAAAAAGGCTTGGAAAACCTGAAACGTCATGTGGAAAATCTACGCAAATTTGGCGTCAAAGAAGTCGTCGCCATTAATCGTTTCCCGACTGATACCGATGCAGAAATCAAATGTGTCGTTGATGAATGTGCCAAGCTCGGCGTGAAAGCTATCGAGGCCACCCATTGGGCCGACGGAGGCGATGGCACCACAGAACTCGCGCGGCATATTGTCGATATGGTCGATGGACAGGCAAGCAGTTTTCGGACGCTCTATAATGATGACATATCCCTCTGGACAAAGATTCAAACGGTGGCCCGTGAAATTTATGGGGCCAGTGAGGTGGTCGCGGATCAAAAAGTCCGTGATCAGATCAAACAATTTCAGAATCAGGGTGTTGGTCATTACCCGGTCTGCATGGCCAAAACCCAATATAGTTTCTCAACCGACCCCAACCTGAAAGGCAACCCAAAGGATCATGTGGTTCCGATCCGCGAAGTGCGCCTGTCCAACGGCGCTGAGTTCCTGCTCGTTGTCTGCGGCGACATCATGACCATGCCCGGCCTCCCCCGCACCCCCGCCGCTAATAATATTGAGGTAGATGAAAATGGACTGATTCAGGGGTTGTTTTAGAAAAAATCAAGTGCCAGATGCCAGCACTATATTGGATGTTCACTTAACCAGTTCGCGGCCATTTTATCAGCTTTTTTAATCTGATCTTCGCTCATTCTCCCCCCAATGTTTTCCTTGTTTTTAACGGCCTTATATTCTCCGTTTTCGGCGGCGATATTAAACCACATATGGGCCAATATGACGTCTTTTCCAACAGCATTTCCTTTGGCATACATAGCACCTAAATTATTTTGCGATCGGGCGGACCCCTGTTCTGCCGCCTTATGAAACCAGTGAATGGCGGCCTTGTCGTTCTTTACAATAAAATCACCTTTTAAATATGACATAGCGAGAAATTCCTGTGCCGGTCTATGTCCCTTTTTTGCAGACTTAGTAATCCAGTATAGATAGTTATCCCTATTTCTTGGCGTTCCATATCCATGGTAATATATGTAGGCGAGATTATGTTGAGCCATGACATCAGATTGTTTAGCGGCTTTTTCCAGCCAAATTTTTGCACGTTGATAATCTTTAGAACGACCTTCACCCTGCAAATATATAAAACCCAAATTCGATTGTGCGCCTACGTGATTCTTTTTCGCCGCCAACGTGAGCCATTTTATAGCTTCGTCGTATTTTCGTTCTATTCCCACAGCTTTACGATAAAATATACCAAGATTAGCTTGAGAATTAACATTCCCTAAAACGGCGGACTTCTTAGTCCAAAACAAGCCTTTTTCATAATTCTTGAGAACGCCGTCTCCCTCTAAATACATTGCACCAATCGATGCCGTTGCTTTTTTATGTCCTTTGTTTGCGGCTTTTTCAAATAACCCTGCAGCCGAGACATAGTTTTGACTTACATTTTCGCCAAAGTAATACATATTCCCAAGTTTATACTGAGCGTTAGCATTTCCATAATCGGAAGCTCTGGTCAGCCATTCAATAGCCTGCTCAATATCCTTTTCCACTGACAGCCCAAGTTCATACATGATACTAAGATTATATTGTGCTTTATGATTACCCTGTAGTGCTGCTTTAGAAAACCAGCCGAATGCTTCGGAAAAACCCTGAGGGACAGATTCAGCGTGATAATATATAACTCCCATATGAAATTGAGCATTACTATCTCCATTATCGGCGGCTATCTGATACCATTTCAGAGATTCAGCAGCATCCTTGTGAACTAGCCCCTTTCCTTCCTTATACATCCGCGCAAGGCAATATTGTGCCTGCGCGTGATTATTTTCGGCCGCCAGTTTAAGCCATTTAAAAGCTTCATTATAATTTTTGGTTATATATTTACCGTGGTAATATATTTTTCCGATAAGGAATTGTGCGGTTTTATTCCCATTTCCAGCCGCAAGTCGAAACCATTTGATGGCTTCTGATTGATCTTTTGGGACACTATGCCCATTGAAATACATTACACCTAAGCTAAATTGTCCACCGGCATGACCTCCTTCGGCGGCCCTGCGGTACCATCTAAAGGCCTCCTCTATATTTTTTTCTGTCTCAACCCCACCTTGGTACATAAGTCCAACCTTATGTTGTGCTTCGTGATTACCCATCTGGGCATCTATAAGATATTCATTAAACGCTAAAACTTTATCGTCTTCTGCTATAGTGACCTTTTTCATATCAGCGAAAGACACAAATATATGCGAAAAACAGAAAAATAAAATCAGACCAAGAAATCGTTGCATATCACCCCCATTTTGATAATTTCAATCTAGATTAGCACACCCGCCGCTAAATCAATATTAAAGTCAGGCTAATCACCATTCTGGCCGTCCAATGATTCTACGATGGCATGACCTTTTACTCATCCCTCACCCCAGCGCGTCATTAGATTGTTTGTTGGAATCCACGGTTTGGTAAAGCTCGCTGCCGGATTCTTTGAATTTTTCGGCCATTTCCTTCATGCCGTTGTCGGCGAATTGGCGCACTTCCTGGGATATTTTCATGGAACAGAATTTGGGGCCGCACATGGAGCAGAAATGAGCCACTTTATGGGCTTCTTTTGGCATGGTCTGATCATGATATTCCCGCGCCTTTTCAGGATCAAGGGACAGATTAAACTGATCCTCCCACCTGAAATCAAATCTTGCCCGTGACAAGGCATCATCCCGCAATTGCGCCCCCGGATGGCCCTTGGCCAGATCGGCGGCATGGGCGGCAATTTTATAGGTGATCACGCCAACCTTCACATCATCGCGGTCCGGCAGACCCAGATGTTCCTTGGGGGTCACATAACATAGCATGGCGCAGCCGAACCAGCCAATCATGGCCGCCCCGATGCCGCTTGTAATATGATCATAGCCCGGCGCGATATCCGTGGTGAGCGGGCCTAAGGTATAGAAAGGCGCCTCATGGCATTCTTTCAATTGCTTATCCATATTGACTTTAATTTTATTCATGGACACATGGCCCGGCCCTTCGATCATCACCTGAACATCATATTTCCAGGCAATTTTGGTCAGCTCGCCCAAGGTTTCAAGCTCTGCAAACTGCGCCTCATCATTGGCATCGGCGACAGACCCCGGACGCAGGCCATCTCCCAAGGAGAAAGACACATCATAGGCCTTCATAATTTCACAGATTTCTTCAAAATGGGTATAGAGAAAGCTTTCCTCATGATGAAACAGGCACCATTTCGCCATAATGGCACCGCCGCGGCTCACGATGCCCGTGACGCGCTTTGCGGTCATGGGAATATAGCGCAGCAAGACGCCCGCATGGATGGTAAAATAATCCACCCCCTGCTCGGCCTGTTCAATCAGGGTATCGCGGAATACTTCCCACGTAAGGTCCTCCGCAACGCCGTTCACTTTTTCAAGAGCCTGATAAATTGGCACGGTGCCAATGGGTACAGCCGAATTGCGGATGATCCATTCACGAGTATTATGAATATTGCGGCCCGTGGACAGATCCATCACGTTATCTGCGCCCCAACGGGTTGCCCAGACCATTTTTTCGACTTCTTCGGCCACGGATGATGCCACGGCGCTGTTGCCGATATTGGCATTGATTTTAACCAGAAAATTGCGGCCAATGATCATGGGCTCGGCTTCGGGATGATTAATATTGGCCGGAATGATTGCCCTGCCCTCTGCAATTTCCTTACGGACAAATTCAGGGGTGATTTCATCGGGGATATTGGCGCCAAAGCTTTCGGCATATTCATCGCGGCGGTAATCGTCGCCGGCTTCCACGCGGGCCATATTTTCCCGAATGGCAATATATTCCATCTCCGCTGTGATAATTCCTCTTCGCGCATAGGCCATCTGGGTAACATTCTGACCTGACTTTGCCTTCAAGGGGCGGCGTTTGACTGGGAACTCTTCCGCCAAATATTTGCCAGACGCATTGCCGTTATCTTCGGATTTGATCTCGCGGCCCTCATATTCCTCCACATCGCCGCGCGCTCTAACCCATTGATCTCGTGGGCGCGACAAACCTTTATATATATCAATTACCACGTCAGGATCAGTATATGGCCCTGATGTATCATAAACCCGCACCGGCTTTTCATTTGCCGAAGGATGAAGGGAAATTTCACGCATGGGAACCCTGATATCAGGCAGGGTCGTACCCGCCACATATATTTTACGGGATGCGGGCAACGGGCCCGCGCTAACCTTCATTTTTTTATTTAAATCTTCAGGCTTTATTTCAATGTTCATGACGTGAATATCCTTAAATTCATTTGAAAAAACCAGAATATGCAGCGGGGAAATAATAAGAGGAAATATAAATATATCCCATCCCTCCGCCAGAATAACCCGGATCAGGTTCAAAGGGTCTCCGCTTGTAATACGCGCGTTTTAATACACTGGTTATTACCGGCAGGATCTCAGCTTCATATAAAGCGCCCCTTGGAATTTACCGTATGGTCGCCTTTTTTTGCTGAAAACTCAAGAGCGAAATTCTAAAATATCGATTTTTATGGGTTTTATGATGACATTTCTATATAACGCCCCCCATGTTAGTCGAAATAGAAGAAATTAAAAGTCATATGAAAGTCGGGCAACGTCTGCTTGGGCTTGATCTGGGCAGCAAGACTATCGGCGTGGCGCTGTCAGATACCTTATGCAATATTGCCACTGCAATGGAAATCATCAGGCGCACCAAATTCACCAAGGATGCAGAGCGGCTTATCACAATTATTTCAGAACAAAATGTGGGGGGACTGATTTTAGGATTTCCCCTTAATATGGATGGTACCGAGGGCCCCAGATGTCAATCAACCCGCCAATTTGCCGTCAATATATCTGAAAAAATTGACATACCTATTGCCTTTTGGGATGAACGGCTTTCTACCATGGCCGTCACCCGTACGCTGCTGGAGGCTGATGCCAGCCGCAAACGCCGCAAAGAATTGATCGATAAACTGGCGGCGGCCTATATCCTGCAAGGTGCTTTGGACAAGCTTTCTTACGCGGGATAATTCCGGGTCTGTGGACAATAAGGGAAATTGACTTGCGCCCTCGGGGGTTTGTTCCTATAAAATGTCTTTTCAGTGATAATGTAACAAGCTTTAAGGACTGAAAATATGTCAGAAGCCGACAATACGGCGGATTTCATCTTCCCCCATCAACATTTACTTGGCATTGAAGGCTTAAAAGAGCAGGATATAAATCATATTCTTGATCTTGCGGATCAATATGTCGAACAGAATAGAAGAACCAATAAAAAAACCAATATTTTGACAGGCCTGACCCAGATAAATCTCTTCTTTGAAAATTCGACAAGAACGCGCATGTCTTTCGAGCTCGCGGGCAAAAGACTTGGCGCAGATGTGATTAATATGTCCAGCAGCGGATCATCGATTACAAAAGGCGAAACTTTGCTGGACACAGCCTCTACGCTTAATGCCATGCAGCCTGATCTTCTGGTGGTTCGGCACGGCAGTTCGGGCGCCGTGATGCTCTTGTCGCGAAAGGTCAACTGCGCTGTTTTGAACGCAGGCGACGGACAACATGAACATCCAACTCAGGCCCTTCTTGATGCCCTGACCATTCGGCGGCGCAAAGGAAAGATAGCGCGGCTTACAATTGCCATCTGCGGCGATATATTGCATAGCCGGGTTGCAAGATCCAATATCCATTTACTTAACATCATGGGCGCGCGCGTGCGCGTGATTGGCCCCGCGACCCTTGTGCCTGAAAATTTAAAGGAACTTGGCGCAGAGGTTTTTCATGATATGAAAGAAGGCCTTAAAGGCTGCGATGTTGTCATGATGCTGCGCCTTCAGACAGAACGTATGGCGGGCGGGTACTTCCCGACAATCAGTGAGTATTTTACGCTTTATGGTTTGGATTATAACAAGCTGTCCGTTGCAAAACCTGATGCCATGATCATGCATCCCGGCCCCATGAACCGGGGCGTGGAAATTGATGCCGAAGTTGCCGATGACCTCACCCGCAGCGCCATTAAAGAACAGGTGGAAATGGGTGTCGCCGTCCGAATGGCCTGCCTTGATATACTCACGAGAAAGAAAAGAAGGACGGGGAAATGAGCGCATATACCCTCTATAAGAATGCCCGCCTTCTGGATCCTGAATCTGGATTGGATAGGGTCGGGCAGATCATGGCTCACAAAGGAGAAATTACGGCGCTGGGCAAAGAAATTACCGCCCCGAGTAATGCCACAGTTATAGATTGTCACGGCAAATGCCTTTGTCCCGGCCTGATAGATATGCGGGTATTTGTGGGTATTCCGGGGGCTGATTATAAAGACACCATAGAAAATACCGGCGATGCTGCCGCAGCGGGCGGCATCACCACAGTTTGCGTTCAGCCGGTAACCGATCAGATTATGGATGATATGGCCCGTGTGGAATTTCTGGAAAATCGTGCCAAAAAAGCCAAAGTCAATTTCATTCCTTTTCCCGCCATTACCAAACGGCTCGAAGGAAAAGAAATGGCCGAGATCGGCCTCATGAGCAAAGCTGGGGTCAAGGCCTTTACAGATGGCAACAAGAGCATTGCGAACCCGGCCCTGATGTCGCGTATATTGAAATATGCCGCCATGTTTGACGCCTTAATCATCCAGCATTTAGCCGTCCCTGAATTATCCGAAAATGGTGTTATGAATGCCGGCGCGCTCGCCATACGCCTTGGACTTCCCGGCATCCCTACAGCCGCTGAAACAATCATGCTGGAGCGGGATATCCGTCTGTTAAAATCAGTTTCCACACGGTATCATGCGGCGCAGATAACCTGCCAGGATAGTATAGAGGTCATGAAAACCGCGAAGAAAAACAAAATGAATGTCACCGCCGGCGTTGCTGTCGCGCATTTCGCGCTCAATGAATATGCCATCGAGGAATATCGCACATTCACCAAGATTTCTCCGCCGCTAAGGTCAGAAGAAGACAGGGTCGCCGTCGTGAATGCCCTGAAGGACGGCACCATTGATGTTATCGTCAGCGGCCATGATCCCGAAGACCCTGAAAGCAAGAGAGTTCCCTATGAACTCGCTGAAGCCGGTGTTGTCGGCCTTGAAACCATGTTGCCTGTCGCGTTGGAACTCTATCATAATGGATTTATGTCTCTGCTTGACCTTCTTGCCAAAATGACCAGTAATCCAGCAAGGATCATTGGGCTGAAGGCCGGTCAGTTAAAGGCCGGCTATCCGGCGGATTTTTGTATTTTTGATCCTGATACGCCTCAGAGAATAGACCCCGAAACAATGGTGTCCCTGACCAAAAACACGCCTTTTGACGGGCGGCCCGTACAGGGACGCATTCTTAAAACCATTGTGGCCGGAGAAATAATATTCGAGGTTTAATATGTCAGTTTTAATCAATGATATTCCCTTAAATTATTTTTTTATGTGCCTCATTGGCGGCTATATACTCGGCTCCCTCCCCTTTGGCATAATTTTAACGGGGCTCGCGGGTCAAGGCGACCTGCGTAAAATTGGCTCCGGCAACATCGGGGCCACCAATGTCCTCAGAACCGGAAATAAACCTCTTGCCCTCGCCACCTTGTTTTTAGACGGCGGCAAAGGCGCCTTGGCCGTATTAATCGCCTATCTGATTTTTAACGAAATTGATCTATTGTATTTTGCTGGCGGCGGGGCTTTTTTTGGTCATCTATATTCTATTTTTCTGAAGTTCAAAGGGGGCAAAGGCGTGGCGACTTTCTTAGGCACCCTGCTCGCTATCAACTGGCCCCTTGGGCTTATCTGTTGCTTGATTTGGGGCGGCGTGATGTTGATTTTCCGCATGTCTTCTCTTTCAGCACTTGTTGCTTCGGCATTGTCCCCCTTGATAAGTTATTTCATACTGGAGAATTCGGGACTTGCAATTTTTGCGGGCATACTATGTATTATGATTTTCATAAGACATGCTGAGAATATCAAACGAATATTATCCGGTACAGAGCCAAGGATAGGCAAAAAATAATCATTTAAGTTGGGGGTGGAAATCATAGATGACACAAAAAAAAGACTTAAGCCAAGAAGAAAAAATCGCGCGACTTCAATTAATCAGGACAGAAAATGTCGGGCCAGTGACCTTTCGTCATCTATTGTCCAGATATAATACGGCCATTTCGGCGCTTGAGGCACTGCCTGCGTTAGCCCGAAGCGGCGGCCGGAAAAAACCTTTGGTCGCCGCAAAAAAATCCGCTATTATCAGAGAAATAGATTTCCTTACGAAACAAGGCGGTCACTTGATCATTTATGGCGATCAATATTATCCGGAAAACCTGATGGCGACAGAGGATGCCCCGCCTGCACTCATGGCATTCGGCCATCTTCACTTGTTGGAACGTAAGAATTTTGCCATTGTTGGTGCAAGAAATTGTTCTGCTGTGGGAACACGGCTTGCAACCACTCTGGCCCGTGACATCGGGCAAGCGGGCTACGTTGTTTCCTCTGGTCTAGCGCGCGGCATTGATACGGCCGTGCATGATGGTGCGCTGGAGACCGGCACTATTGCCGTATTGGCCGGCGGCGCAGACATTATATATCCCCGCGAAAATGCCAAACTTTATGAATCTATTGTCAGAACAGGTCTGGTTCTGTCTGAAATGCCGCTTGGAACTCAGCCTCAGGCGCGGCATTTTCCGCGAAGGAACCGGATTATTTCCGGAATTTCCAAGGGGGTTCTCGTTGTTGAGGCAACCTATAAATCCGGCTCGTTAATTACCGCGAGGCTTGCCCTTGAACAGGGCCGAGAAGTTTTTGCGGTACCCGGATCACCTTTGGACCCCCGGGCAAAAGGCCCCAATGACTTAATCCGGCAAGGCGCGGTATTGGTGGAGAATGCGGAAAATATACTTGACGTTTTACGCCTGATGGATGATCAAAGAATATCCGAACCGCAATATGATTTTTTTGAAAATACTTATCACCCTGAAATTCTTACCGATAACGATAAGCAAAACAGCATAAGGGGCATCATTCGAGACAAACTATCTCATACGCCTGTGCCGATAGATGACCTGATCAGGTTAACTGAGTTTAGTCCTGCAGAAGTACAATCCATCCTGCTAGAACTGGAATTAGCGGGAGAAATCATCCGTTATCCCGGAAATAGGGTAGCTTTTTGTTAAACAAAAGAGTAAAAGCCCCTAGAACTAGGATTATAAGCTTTGTATAATTAATAACTGCAGAAACATACATATATGAAAACCGTTGTTGTAGAATCTCCGGCAAAAGCCAAAACCATTAATAAATATCTTGGTAAGGACTATATTGTTCTCGCCAGCTTTGGGCATGTGCGCGATTTGCCGTCCAAAAATGGTTCTGTCGATCCCGATGCAGACTTCTCAATGGTTTGGGAAGTTGATAGCGACAGCAAAAAACGCATAAAGGATATCGCCGACGCAACCCGGGATTCTGATGAACTTATTCTCGCAACCGACCCTGACCGCGAGGGAGAAGCCATATCATGGCATGTTCTTGAATTATTAAAAGCCAAGCGCGGTGTCATGAAAAATGTCGCCGTCAAGCGCGTGGTTTTCAATGAAATTACCAAATCCGCCATTTTAAAAGCAATGGATGCGCCCCGCGATATTGATGAGCCGCTTGTTGATGCATATCTTGCACGAAGAGCGCTGGACTATCTTGTGGGCTTTAATTTGTCGCCGGTTTTATGGCGAAAACTTCCCGGCTCAAGGTCTGCGGGCCGCGTACAATCCGTATCCTTACGCCTGATTTGTGACCGTGAGCTGGAAATTGAACAATTTATTTCAGAAGAATATTGGAGCATTGATGTTCAATTGTCCACACCGGCAAAAGACATTTTTTCAACCCAGCTTTATCTTCTGAACGGTGAAAAAACAAAGAAGTTTACGTTAACCACGCAGCAGCAAGCTGCCGCTGCTGTTGACGCCATTAACAACAGCCAGTTTACCATATCAACTGTGGACAGCAAACCGGCCAACAGATATCCGTCTGCGCCCTTTATCACGTCAACATTGCAGCAGGAAGCGGCAAGAAAACTCGGGTTTAATGCCCAACGTACCATGCGCTGCGCCCAAAAATTATATGAAGGCATTGATATCGGCGGTGAAACCGTTGGTTTAATTACCTATATGCGTACGGACGGCGTTACCATAGCGCAGGAGGCTATTGAGGGCTGCCGGAATGTTATCGCTTCTGAATATGGTCAGAATTATGTACCAGCAAAGCAGCGCCATTATAAAACCAAAGCAAAAAATGCGCAGGAAGGTCATGAAGCCGTCCGTCCCACAGATATGAAACGTTTGCCAAAGCATGTGGCCGCGCGCCTTGATGATGATCAAAAACGGCTTTATGAACTCATATGGAAACGGACTGTCGCCAGCCAAATGGCGGAAGCAAAATTCGAGCGTACCACGGCGGACATTCTGTCTCAAGATGGGAAAACAGGCCTACGCGCCACAGGTTCTGTGCAAATATTTGATGGTTTCCTGAAGCTGTATCAGGAAGGCCGCGATGATAGTGATACCGATGACAGCGATAATCGTCTTCCCAAATTGATTGAAGGCGAGAATGTTGAGCAGAATAAGGTGACGCCAAATCAGCATTTTACCGCGCCGCCGCCGCGTTTTACCGAGGCTTCACTGGTTAAAAAGATGGAAGAGCTCGGCATTGGCCGGCCCTCAACCTATGCCTCCGTATTGACTGTTCTTAGAGACCGTAATTATGTGGTCATGGATAAAAATCGTTTTATCCCCGAAGACAAAGGGCGTTTGGTTACTTCATTTCTGCAAATTTATTTTAGCAAATATGTGGAATTTGATTTCACCGCCAATCTGGAGGGGCTTCTTGATAAAGTCTCCAATGGGGAAATCCCATGGAAAAAAGTTTTGGCCGATTTCTGGGGTGAATTTCATGAGGCAATTAACGACACAAAAGACCTGCGCGTATCCGAAGTGTTGGAAAATCTTAATCAGGTTTTAGCCCCCTTTATTTTTCCGGAAAAAGAAGATGGGTCAAAGCCGCGCGCCTGCCCGAAATGTAAAACCGGCACCCTCAGCCTTAAAACAAGCCGGTACGGCGCCTTTATTGGATGCTCTGATTATCCAGAATGTAACTACACCCGCAAAATGAATAACAGCAATGGTGATGATCCTGAGGGGGACGGCACGCGCCTGTTAGGTATCGATCCTGCAACCGAAATGGAAGTGACGGCCCGGTCAGGCCGCTTCGGGCCTTATGTTCAACTTGGCGAGCCTGTTGAAAAAGAAAAACCTAAACGAAGCTCTATTCCAAAAGGCATGCCGCCAGAGTCTGTGGATCTTGCCAAAGCATTGCAGCTTTTATCCTTGCCGCGCACCGTTGGCGATCACCCGGAAGATGGCAAAATCATTAAAACCGCCATTGGCCGCTTTGGGCCTTACGTTTCTCATGCCGGTATTTTTGCCAGCCTGAAAGATCCCGAGGATGTTTTCAACTTGGGTCTTAATCACGCCGTAGAACTGCTTGCGGAAGCCAAAAAGAAAAAAGGCGCGGCCGCCGTACCGATAAAAGAACTTGGCAATCATCCTGTGGACGGCGAACCGATCAATGTTTTTGAAGGGCGTTATGGCCCTTACGTTAAGCATAAAAAGACCAATGCGACCATTCCAAAAGAGAAGGACCCCAAATCCGTAACTCTGGAAGAGGCCGTGGAATTAATCAAGGCGAGAGAAGCCAAGGGCAAGAATAAACCCGCCAAAAAGCCCGTCAAAAAGAAAGCCGCACCCAAGAAAAAAGCGGCCCCTAAGAAGAAGAAGAAGGCGGCGGTAAAGAAAACTGTGGCAAAGAGTTAGGCATGGCTTCACGCGCGAACATCCCCTTCCCCACCAAGGATGACATACTTGCCTATGTAAAAGATAATCCTGGAAAGATTTCAAAACGGGATATTTCCAGAGCCTTCCACATACGCGGTGATCAACGTATATTTCTTAAACAACTGCTTCGTGAGATGACCGAAGAGGGGCTTTTGGATAAGGGCCATAAGAGGCAAATACATATGGGCGGGGAATTGCCGCCTGTTACGGTTGTTGAAATTACGGGCATTGATAAAATGGGCGATCTTATGGCCCGGCCAGCCGAATGGAAATTTGATGATAAGCCGCCGCCGATCACCATTTTCGCCAATGACAAACGCGCAAACTTACGCATTCGGGATCAAGCCCTCGTGCGGCTTAATCGCGACCGTGATGTCAAAGAAACCTCCTATGTCGCTAGCGTGATCCGCAAGCTCGAAACAACTTCTGCATTGGTCATGGGCGTATTCACCATAGAAGACGAGAATATTGCCCATGTTCAGCCCACCGATAAAAAAAACCGCGATCAATATCTGATTGCCAAATGTGATTGGAACGGGGCAAAGGACGACGAACTCGTCCTAATAGATACGCGAATAAAGAAAACATCCCGCAGGCATATGGGGCCAAAACGCGGCGTTGTAAAAGAATGTTTGGGAACATTGGATGAACCAAAATCCATTAGCCTTATTGCCATCCATTCTCAAGGCATCCTAACCGAATTTTCTGATCAAGCCGTTATAGAGGCAGAAAAATCTGTGCCGCCTGAACTGGGCAATAGAACAGATTTACGGGATATTCCCCTCATCACGGTTGATCCGGCGGATGCCCGTGATCATGATGATGCCATTTGGGCCGAAAAAGATGAAGACCCCAAAAATGAAGGGGGCTGGCATGTGATGATTGCCATTGCCGATGTGGCCCATTATGTAACGCCGGGATCAGCTCTTGAAAAAGATGCCTGGATAAGAGGAAATTCCACGTATTTCCCAGACCGGGTTGTCCCCATGCTGCCTGAGGCCCTGTCTAACGGCTTATGCTCGCTAAAAGAGGGCGAAGATCGCTATACGCTGGCGGTTCATATCTGGTTCGATAAACGCGGCAAGAAAATTCGTCATAAATTTGTCCGGGGCTTGATGCGGTCTGCCGCCGGGCTGTCCTATGAAGAATTCCAGAATGCCCATGAGGGTGTGGTAAGCGACAAAGCGGCCAATTTGCTGGATACGGTCATAAAACCGTTATATGACGCTTATGAATGCCTTAAAAAGGGCAGAGAATACCGTGAGCCTTTAAATCTCGTCATGCCGGAACGTAAAATTGAATTAGACGACATAGGCAATGTCATTGGCATACATCCCCGAAAATCTCTGGAAGCCCATAAGCTGGTCGAGGAATTTATGATTCAGGCCAATGTGGCCGCTGCAGAGGAGCTGGAGTCTAAAGTTTGGCCTTGTATATACCGCGTTCATGAACAGCCAAGCGAAGAAAAGCTCAATAACTTACGTGAATTTCTGGCCAGCCTGGGATATAATTTTGCCAAGGGCATGGTACAGCAGCCGAAACTATTCAATAATATTCTGCGTAAAGTAGTGGACAGCCCCCACCAAGAGGTGATCAACGTCATTATCCTGCGCACCCAGTCCCAAGCCATATATAGCACAGACAATCTTGGCCATTTTGGCTTGTCCCTTGCCCGCTACGCCCATTTCACCTCGCCTATCCGCCGCTATGCGGATTTAATGGTGCATCGGGCCTTGATTGGTGCTTTAAACCTCGGGCCCGACGGTCTTGCTAAACTTGACCGGGCGAAACTTGTTGAAACAGCAGCGCATATTAGTAAAACAGAGCGAATCTCCATGATCGCGGAGCGGGAATCTACGGATCGATATGTGGCCGCCTATATGGCGCAGCATGTGGGCGAGCAGTTTTCCGCTAAAATAGCGGGTGTCAGCCGGGCGGGCCTGTTTGTTGCCTTTGATGAAAGCGGCGGCGATGGCTTTATTCCTGTCTCCTCCATGGTGGGGGATTACTTCCGTCATGATAAAGAGCTTCACATGCTGGAAGGAGAATATACCGGCCTTATATACCAGCTTGGCGCAGCCGTTACCGTGCGTCTTAAAGAGGCAAACAGGATGACCGGCGGATTACTTTGTGAATTGATTGATGAGCAGTTAACGTCTAAGGCAAACCGTAAAAAAAGCGCCTCACGCGGGCGGGGCAAAGGCGGCAAACACCGCAAAGGTGCCCCGTCAAACAGAGGCCACAAAACGCGCCAGCAGAAAAGATAGATTTATCTGACTTTTCCAATGCTTTTACTTGACTTGAACGCCAATAACTGTATTTTCCCCACACGTATTTTAGAATTTTAATGAGGGAGTCAGAAACATGGCGAAATCTACAGTGGTAAAAATTAAACTCGTCAGCACGGCAGGTACTGGCTACTATTATGTCACAAAGAAAAACCCGCGTAATATTACGGAAAAAATGACTTTCCGCAAATATGATCCGGTTGTGCGCAAGCATGTGGAATTTAAAGAGCATAAAATTAAATAATTTTTTGTTTTTGGCTAAAAATTAAACGATCTGCGCCAATTGGTTCAGATCGTTTTTTTTATTTAAAAACATGAGAGTAAACAATTCTCAATCTAGGCTCATAACTTGATTTCGGCCATTTTCTTTTGCCTTATATAACGCGGTATCAGCAGAAACCAATAGTTTACTGCTGGATAGATTTTTATCACCCGCAAGGGCAAGGCCTATACTAACCGTTACCCTTATGGGCGTTTCAGAGCCAGAAATAACGAACGGTTCATCTGCGATAGCCCGGCAAAGCCGATCTGCGACAAAACGGGCATATTCCAAATTGGTCTCCGGCATTACGATGACAAATTCCTCACCGCCGAAACGTGCGGCAAGGTCAATATTTCTTATATTATTCGTCACCCTATCCGCAAACTCTTTGAGGACTTCATCACCGGATATATGGCCGTAGGTATCATTGACAACTTTAAACTTATCAAGGTCCATCATCAACAAAGATACTTTTTTACGTTTATCATTTTCTTTCGCCATAAGGTTATCCAAATGGGTTGATAGAAAATGCCGATTATACAGTCCCGTGACAGAATCAGTCATGGCCATTTGAATGCTTTTTTGGTTATTACGGCGCAAACTATTCGCATATCTATTCTGACGAATTTGTGATTTAGCACGGGCGACCAATTCATTTTTATCAACAGGACGCGTAATATAATCTGAAACACCAAGCTCCATAGCCTTCACCATCTGATTACCCTCCCCCTCCTCAACAAGAACCAGAATCGGGATTTTTCGCGTAATTTCAGATGATCGCAGTTGCGAACATAACCGAAAACCATCCGTTTCATTGAGGCTCAAGCTGATGATAAAAAGATCATATTGATCAAGATTTGGGGCAGTAATTTCTCCTGTTTCCACAGCATCTACATCAATTTTTGCAATATCTGCCATATAGTTGGATATTCTTTCAGCTACTCTTGAATAATCTTCAACCAAAAGAACTTTTGCATTTCGCATATTTACATTCTGATTTAAGTCCGTCCCCATGTTTATACCGAAATTCTGGCTTGTCGTTTCGCGCATACGCAGCTCATCCATCAACAGCTTTAAGCGTGCCAATGATCGAACACGCGCAAATAATGGCAAGTCTGATACAGGTTTCGTCAGGAAATCATCCGCGCCGGCCTCAATACCCGCCACGCGGTCTTTTGCTTGATCAAGGGCTGTTACCATTATGACAGGAATATGCGCGGTTTTAGGGTTTGACCGTATGCGCCGGCATACTTCAAACCCGTCCATACCCGGCATCATAACATCCAAAAGAATAATATCAGGATGTTCTTCATCAATAATTTTCAGGGCTTCTTCACCGTTCATAGCTGTTAAAACATCAAAATATTCGCTGGTTAATTTTGCCTCCAGCAATTTAACATTTTGAATCACGTCATCAACAACAAGTACGCGTGCCGTCATTTAAATTCTCACTTCACAAATTTTTTGACAGTTTCAATAAAATTACCCACAGAAATCGGTTTTGCAATATAGGCTTCGCAGCCGCCGGCCCTGATTTTTTCTTCATCGCCTTTCATGGCGAAAGCCGTTACGGCGATAATGGGGATAGACCGTAAATCTTCGTCTTCTTTGATCCATTTGGTTACTTCCAAACCAGAAACTTCCGGAAGTTGAATATCCATCAAAATAAGATCAGGCTTTTCCTCCCGCGCAAGGGCGAGTGCCTTCATACCTTCTTGCGTTTGGATCGTATCATATCCATGCGCATGAAGAAGGTCACAAAAAAGTTTCATATTTAATTCATTGTCTTCAACAACAAGTATTTTTTTTCGCATTCAACTATCCTGATTATTTCTTTAGTGAACTGCACCCTAATATTGATGTAGGTTTATAGTTTACTGTAGCATTATGCTACAAAAATATTAGCATCTTATGAATAAGCTGTTAACAAAAGCTTTCTCGTGTATAAATAACCTTAGATTTCTTCAATAAAGGTTAGTATTTATCATGAATTATGATCAAGCTGAAATTCTTGGCTTGTTGGCTTTGACCCATATGGCGGAAAATCATGATGTTTTAGCCGCCTATCTAGACCTGTCAGGCATTACGCCAGATGAATTAAAAAAATCTGCCTCTGATCCGCTAACATTAGGTAGTATACTGGATTACTTCCTGCAAAACGAAAAAAGATTGATCACATTTTGTGACGTTAATAATATTCCGCCGGAACAGCTGGCTAAAGCGAGATTGCACCTTCCAGGCGCAGAAACGCCGCCCTACTCACCCTGAATTATTGCTCTAAATTAAATAAGAAACCATAAAAATGAAATTTGCTCTAGAGCAATTAAAAACCGTTTCCTTAACGTCATCCCGGCCCCTTATTATTTCAGATGCTGATGAGGTTATTTTACATTTTTCAAATTTACTGTCTCAATATCTGCTTACTCAAGGAATGTACGTCATATTTACCAGCTATAATCTGGAAGGAAATATCAAATATATTGATACGGATAAGCCTGTTGATAGCGGGCTGTTTAAAGAATTAATTGATGATTATTTTGAAAATAACGTTGAAAAACAAGCCGTTGTCAAGGGAGCCGTAGAGCATCTTGGTAATTTATCAGAATATTGTGACATTATAATTCTCACCAATATTCCCCATGCTTATGCCGATCGTCGGCGCACGAAATTAGCACAATTGGGCATAAATTATCCTATGATATCAAGCAGTGGCCCAAAAGGCCCCATCATGAAAGCCATCCGAAAAAAAACAGCTGAGAAATTAATTTTCATTGATGACATCAGTCACCACCATGAATCAGTCGCACAACATGTCCCTGAGGCTCTTCGGATACAGTTTATTGCGGATAGGCAGCTTAATAAACTGGAAAAACAGGCCGCACACAGCCATCACAGATGTCATGAGTGGTCTGATATAGAGCATGTTATCAAAGGATATTTACATGACACGTGAAGAATTTGATGTATTTTGCAGCAAACTAAAGTCTACAACAAATGTGATCCAGTGGGGCAATGCTACTGTCTGGAAAATAGGCGGAAAAATATTTGCCGTATGCTCACATTGGGGTTTGGGTGAAGAACAAAAAGTAAGTTTCAAATGCTCGGATCACAGCTATCATATCTTGTGTGAACTTCCCGGAATTATCCCTGCGCCCTATCTCGCCCGCGCCAAATGGGTGCAAATCACCAATAAAGATGCCATGGGTGACGATGATATTCGCGCATATATTGACATAGCCTATAAGATAATCTGCAAAAAACTTACCCGCGCCAAAAGAGCAGAACTCGGCATTGAGTAAGCCTGCGCACCATGCTTATGGTTAATGAATATTAACCATACACGGTGACATTTTTACCTAGTATCCGGCAGGTAAAATTTTCCTCCCATAAAGGAAACTGGAAATTCGTCCTTTAATATCAACCTCTTATTTGTTGGCACAGTGCTTGCTAATATATCGCTAGGTATAATTTAATCCGTGCGAAGGGACAATCATGAACCATTTTACGCTGCCATTAAAACAACAAGCACCTGCGCCTGAAAATGAAATCAATAAACTTACCAATGAGCTGTTGATGAATTTCAAGGTATCTGGAAAAAAACTTTCCACCAAGAGCTGGGATATTCTTGCTGAGATTCTTGATTTCGTCGTCGAAGCCGAACAAACAATCGCTGAACAAAATATACATATCGAAAATCTTAAAGTTTTGACAACAACGGATACGCTCACCGGTTTGCTGAATAGACGAGGCATTCTGCAAGAACTGGAACGTGCCGTCGCGGCGGCAGAACGTCACAGTGAACCAGCCATATTGGCCTATATTGATTTAGATAACTTCAAATATGTCAATGATACATATGGTCATGCTGCGGGGGATGCCAAGTTACAATATGTCGCGCATATGCTTCTTTCTTCAATACGGCAAACCGACTGTGCGGCGCGAATGGGCGGGGATGAATTTGCCATACTTCTCAGCCATTCTGATTTAGAAGGCGGAATGCATCGTACAAAATTCATTCAGCAGCAATTAAATTTCACAAAATTTTCCTATAAAGGCCATGTCATTCCGATAAGGGCGAGTTTTGGTATCGCAGAAATATCTCCCGGAAAATCTGTAGAAGATATTATTAGCTTGGCTGACAGCCATATGTATCGCAATAAAACATGCCGTAATAAACGATAAATGCAAACTGGCTTTTCTTATTTTGTAAGGCAGTGTAACCTGCCAAGAAAATAACATTTTACAAGAAGGAAAAGCATGACGCGTACAATTGAACAAAATCTGAAAAATCTAGGCATTATATTGCCGCGCCCTGTGGCGCCGGTTGCCAATTACGTCCCCTTTGTACAAACCGGTAATTTATTATCCATTTCAGGGCAAATTCCTGTCGATTCTGAAGGCAAGTTTCCCTTTATCGGAAAGGTTGGCCAGAACGTAAGTCCGGAAGACGCCGTTAAAGCCGCCCAGCTTTGTGCTGTTAACATTATTAGCCAGATCAATGTCGCCTGCGGCGGTGATTTAAGCCGCGTTGTCCGCATCGTCAGACTTGGGGTTTTCGTCAATTGTATTGACGGGTTTCCGGGACAGCCCGCTATTGCAAACGGCGCATCCGACCTTATGGTTGCCGTCTTTGGTGATCTGGGAAAACATTCCCGGTCAGCCGTAGGCACCAATGCCCTTCCCTTAAATGTTCCTGTTGAAATAGATGCACTTATTGAAATATCTTAAGGTATCAGATGAATAAAATATGGTTGACAGACTTTCCTTTTGCACACCGTGGGCTCCATGACCGTTCTATGGGCATGGTTGAAAATTCTTTATCCGCTTTTCATGCAGCCAATGACCGTGGCCATGGGTTTGAGCTGGATATATTGTTAAGTAAAGATGACAGGGCTATGGTGTTTCACGATGTGAGTCTTGATCGCCTGACAGGCACATCTGGCAACATTCAAGATTTTACCTCCTTGGCGCTAGCAGAAATTAAACTCAAGCATACATCAGACAGCATTCCCACCCTATCCAAGGTTTTGTCAGAAATAGACCAAAATTACCCGATTTTAATAGAAATTAAAGGTGACCAAGGCCATCCAATAGAAATTTCCAAGGCCGTTTTTAAGGATATCAAAGACTATAACGGCCCCATAGCGATCATGTCTTTTTATCCAGAAATTATTAAATGGTTTAAAATAAATGCCCCGCAAGTCTTACGCGGACTTGTCGCCACAAGTATAAATGACGGGGAAATGACCGATGATTTTTTTTCCGTTGAAACACAAAAAGAATATGTAGAGAGTCTGGAGGTTGACTTTATTGCCTATGATATTAAGGCGTTACCCAATAGCCTAACCGAATATTGCCGAAAGAAAGATATTCCTGTATTAACCTGGACGGTACGGTCTGAACCCTTACAAAAAAAAGCCGCGCAATATACCGACAATATCATCTATGAGAATTTGAAATAAATACAATTATGACGGGCATCTATCAGACGCAAACCATTACAAGTCTTTCTGAAATCTCTGAAAAAGAGTGGAACGCTTGCTGCTTTACGCCCGAAACTCAACATAACCCTTTTCTGTCCCATCAATTCCTCTATGCCTTGGAAGAAAGTGGCTGTGCAACCAGTGAAACCGGCTGGCAAGCGCAGCATATCCTTATTCACAAAGGTAATAAACTGGTTGGTGTCATGCCGTTATATTTAAAAAGTCATTCATATGGGGAATATGTCTTTGACCACGCCTGGGCAGAAGCCTATCAACATGCCTTTCAAAATACTGGCCAAAATATTGGCCAAAAAACAGGAGATAATTATTATCCCAAGTTACAATCCGCCGTACCTTTTTCGCCTGTAACAGTGTCAAAACTAATGGTGAGGCCCTCTGAAATACTGGCGCAAAATACCCCGGAAATCCAAGAGAAAATACTTAATGCTGCCCTGTCTCTGGTCAAAGAATATCAACTGTCTTCCCTGCATGTAACATTTGCGGAAAAAGCAGAATGGGCTTTTATGGCAGAACACGGATTTTTAAAACGGCTGGATCAACAATTTCACTGGCATAACGAAGGTTATGATACATTTGAAGATTTCCTCATGGCCCTATCATCCCGTAAAAGAAAAAATATCCGCAAAGAAAGAAAACAAGCTGTCATTAAGAATGTTGAAATTGAAATTCTCAGCGGAAAAGAGATTACCGAGGAACATTGGGATCATTATTTTACTTTTTACTTGGAAACGGGGCATCGAAAATGGGGCCAGCCCTATTTAAACAGGCGTTTTTTTTCACTTCTTAGCGAGAAAATATCTGAGAAAATTGTTCTTATCATGTGTAAGCGCGATAATAAATATATTGCGGGAGCCTTAAATATGCTTAGTGATGATACCCTTTATGGCCGCTATTGGGGCGCGATTGAAGACCATAAATATCTTCATTTTGAGGTTTGTTATTATCAGGCCATTGAATATGCCATCAGGCATGGCTTGAAAAAAGTAGAAGCCGGGGCGCAGGGGGAACATAAGCTGGCCCGAGGTTACCGCCCCGCAGCCACCTATAGCGCCCATTGGATCAGCAACCCGCAATTCAGGAAGGCAGTAGCGGATTATCTCTTGCAAGAAAGAGAAGTGGTTAAGCAAAACCAGAAAATTTTAATGAATTTTACCCCATTTAAAAAAGGCAACATTCAAAGCTAAGGCTGTTACAGTGCCTTATTCTTCTTTAGCTTTTGATGGTTTTTTCTTATATTCTATGAATTTTCCCAACCCGCAAGATGGCCCTTGAATGCCGCCGGTTGAATCAAAGACAGTTATAATATCAACGTTACAGAGCCTGCTATTATGAAGTTTATAACTAAAGGCTCTTTCAAAACCAAGGCGCGAGCAGCGACGCGGAAGTTTATTCAGATAGGCCTTTTTGCCTTTCATTTCAAAGAGAATATGATAATCATCAATCACATCTGATCTATCAATACGATTAACACTTATACAGCGTTCAACTTTTCCGGTTTTTTCATATTTTTTAAGGGCCTTGGCGAGTTTATCCTCTTTTGCGTCATCCGCCATCGCAAATGCCGGAACTAAGAACATAGATAAAACAAAGACCAAAACAACATGAGATTTTTTTACAAGCATCGATTTTTCCTTAAATGGAGCGTTACCATTAAGGTGACTATACAGCATCTTTCCTGAATCCAAAATGAACAAAAAATATTAGGATAGAGTTTTTATTTTACAAATTCTTTTGATTTGCCAGAACTGCCGTCAGTGATTTTTTTGATCGGGCCGGTGCCGGCTTCAATATCAAAGATTAATTTACCCTCTTTCACCCTGACCAAAACTTCCCCGCCTTTGAGTAGCTTGCCAAATAGAAGTTCATTCGCCAAAGGTTTTTTAACATATTCCTGAATGGTTCGTGCAAGTGGGCGGGCGCCATAAAGACGGTCATAACCTTTTTCTGAAAGCCATGTTTTTGCTGCAGGCGTCATGCTTATATGTACGTTACGCTCTTCTAACTGCATCTCAAGCTCAAGGATAAACTTCTCAACCACTTGCCCCATAATATCCATGGAAAGATTTTTGAAGGACACCGTGGCATCAAGACGATTTCTGAATTCCGGACTAAAGAGCTTCTTAATGGCTTCTTCATCATCCCCTTCGCGCACATTTGCCCCAAAACCCATAGCTTCTTTGCTTAACTCTACCGCCCCTGCATTGGTGGTCATTACAAGTATGACATTGCGGAAATCAATTTTCTTGCCATTACTGTCCGTAAGTTTCCCATGATCCATGACCTGAAGCAGAATATTATAAATATCCGGATGAGCTTTTTCAATTTCATCCAGCAAAATAACGCAGTGCGGTGATTGATCCACAGCGTCCGTTAACAACCCCCCCTGGTCATAGCCAACATAGCCCGGAGGCGCGCCTATCAGGCGGGAGACAGAATGTCTTTCCATATATTCCGACATGTCAAACCTATGTAATTCAAGCCCCAGCAGGCTCGCCATCTGTTTGGTCACCTCAGTTTTTCCGACCCCTGTCGGGCCGCAGAATAAATAACTGCCAATAGGCTTGTTATCTTGCCGCAACCCCGCCCGAGACAACCGGATCGCATCGGTCAGCACTTCAATAGCTGCGTCTTGCCCGTAGATCACCCGTTTCAAGTCTTTATCAAGGCTTGCCAATACGGCGGTATCATCTTTAGAAACAGACTTTGCTGGAATACGGGCAATTTTAGAAACCACGATCTCAACATCTTCGACAGTGATTTCTTTTTTACGTTTATTCTTCGCAAGCAGCATTTGGGATGCCCCAACCTCATCTATGACATCAATAGATTTATCCGGCTGTTTGCGGTCAGTAATATGGCGTGATGAAAGATCCACGGCGGCGTCGATAACATCATCACTATAGATGACACTATGATGCGCCTCAAAATATTTTTTCAAGCCCTTTAAAATTTCTTTGGTTTCAGGAATCGTCGGTTCTTTAATGTCTATTTTTTGAAACCTTCTGAGCAACGCACGGTCTTTTTCAAAATGAGACCTGAATTCCTTGTATGTTGTGGAACCAATACAGCGAATAGCCCCGGATGACAAAGCGGGTTTCAACATATTAGACGCATCCATTGCACCGCCGCTGGTGGCCCCTGCCCCAATGATGGTATGTATTTCATCAATGAAAAGAATAGCCCCCTCATAATCCTCTACTTCAGCCATAACGGCCTTCAGTCGTTCTTCAAAATCACCTCGGTAGCGGGTCCCCGCAAGAAGCGTTCCCATATCCAGACAAAAAATGGTGGCATTCAATAAAACTTCGGGCACTTTTTTATCGACAATATGTAGGGCCAAGCCCTCTGCTATCGCTGTTTTTCCAACGCCCGGGTCACCAACATAGAGGGGATTATTCTTTGACCTGCGGCATAAAATCTGAATAGTACGCTCCACCTCATGCTCTCGTCCGATAAGCCGGTCAATTTTACCATCTCTTGCTTTCTGATTAAGGTCAACGCAGTATTTCTCAAGGGCGGTTTCTTGTTTTTCTTCGCCGCCTAATTCATCATCTTCACCAAAAACACTATCGTCTTCACCTATTTTTCCCGACGATTTGGCCAGACCATGAGACACATAGCTTACTGCGTCCAACCTTGTCATATTATATTGTTGCAGGAAATATACCGCATGGCTTTCCCGTTCTGAAAAAATAGCAATAAGAACATTTGCGCCGCTGACTTCCTCGCGGCCTGAGCTTTGCACATGCAAAATTGCTCTTTGAATAACGCGCTGAAAACTGGATGTTGGCGTTGCTTCTGCGCCTTGATCTGTTTTTATATTATCAAGTTCAAGGTCAAGATACGATTTTATTTCTGCCCTAAGCTTACGAATATTAACATCACAGGCCCGAAAAACGGCCACAGCATCCTTGTCATCCAGTAATCCGATGAGCAAATGCTCCAAAGTGGCAAATTCATGTTTTCGCAAGGTCGCCTCACCGATTGCGCGGTGCAGGGTATGTTCAAGATTTGGAGAGAATGTTGGCATAAGTGATTATTCCTTTTCCAAAGTACACTGAAGCGGGTGTTCATTGCGCTTTGCATCGTCAATTACCTGCATAACCTTTGTTTCAGCAATTTCAAAACTATAAACGCCGCATATTCCGACGCCTGTTTGATGGACATTTAACATTATCTGCACGGCTTCATCTTCTGATTTTTGAAAATATTTCAAAAGAATATGCACAACAAAATCCATTGGCGTATAATCGTCGTTCAGCATGAGAACTTTATACATGGACGGTTTCTTCGTTTTGGGCTGTGTCTTCGTTAAAACACCGATCTTATTGCCCGCTTGATCGTCCTTTTGGTCTTCACTCATTGCTCTGCCATTTAGTTTTAAAATCCATTCATTCTATAGCCATTAGTCTATAAATAGATAGTTCAAAGCAGATTTAAAGGTATAAATAAGAATTCATCATACTTATTTTCTGCTCTAACCTTAACATTTCAATCCTAATGTAAGGTTAAATAAATTTCCAGTTGGAATGACTATTCCTCCATTATTGATTTTATTAAATCTCGTAGGGGATTTATTCCCCGCCCCTTGGTGCGAGATTGAAGGAGTGAAGCGACGACTAGTGACCGACGGGAGCGCAGCCTCTAGCGGCGCTTGAGCGGAATTCAAAGAGGATAAATACCCCGCTGCTTGGCAGTGGGGATGTTTATTTCTTCCGATCTAAAAAAAGGACCCGAAATATATCGGGCCCTTGTTTTAAAAATTTTGGTTAAAACGTTAAATTAGCCTGCAACCGGAAATTTGTATTTTTCAGCAACTTCTTCATAGCGTGCCTTTAAAGGCTCAGTCACTTCACCGGCTGTATTTGATAGATTTTCATTTGCGCGCGCTGATTCAACAACAAATTCATCATAGCGTGCTTTAAACATGCTCGCCTGTAGCTCAAAGAACTCAGCCGGCGTTTTTGCAGAAAATAATGTTTTAGCATCGGCCACATTCTTTTCGATAACATTTTTAGAATTCTTAATGAAGTCTGCATTTGTCTTTTTGGCGACCTTAACGGCGGCATTACTTGAAGCCACAAGCGCCTCGTAATTCGCCTTGCTGAATTCAGCAACATTGTCAAGATTGACTGTTGCTTCTTTTACAGTCTTTTCAACCGTTTCCTTAACGGTCTCAGCCGCGGCTTTAAATGTTGTTTCATCTGTGGTTTTTTTTGATGTTTTCGCTTTTGTCATAATATTATCCTTTTAAATTCCCGTTGTTAATTGTGCACTGCAATATACATAGGTTGTTTCTACAGATAAAAGCCATGACTGTCAATCATTATTGTGCACTGCAACAAAAACTTCGTGAATGAGGTGGAATATTATAAAAGCGTATCTCGGGCCTGATTAAGTTTTGAGGCGAAATAATCTGAGCCGCCCTGATCTGGATGCACCTTTAACATCATTTTGTGATGAGCATCTTTAATAGTATCAGGCTCGGGATTGCCTGAAAGGCCCAAAACATCAAGAGCCTCCGCACGGGTCATAATGCCATTCCCTTTACGGCTTATATTATTGTTTGAATTGACATTGGCCTCAGAACCGCTGCCAAAGAAACGCCATAGACCACCCTGCGCTGATGAAAAGGCCAACAACCCTAATATGCCGCCAATAGGCATAAGTTTTGCAATCACCAAAAAGAAGAATGCCAAAAGTCCAAATACAGCTGCAAAACTATATCGGATAATTTTCTTTGTTCTTGGGGAATTTGATTTCTGCATAAAACGCGCAATAACGTAAAGCAAAAATATAAAACCAGCTAAAATCAAGATAATATGCATAATTCTATGTCCTACTCAGCCGCATTAATTTTAGGGGTATTCCAACCCGGAAGCTTCAAATCATCCATTAGTCGCCTGATTTCCTGACGCGCCGCCACATGGGACATGGTCATTTTTTCCTTATTATTATTACTAAAATCCACGAGCGTTAATCCTTTTGGAAATAGCTCTCGGTAAATCACACGTTCTCCAAAACCCGGGACATATCTGAAAGCGACCCGTTTTTGCAGTTCCGTCAATACCTCATGAACCCGCCGTTTGTTTTTAGCATCCAACGCAGACGTACGGTTCCTTAAAACAATCCAGTCGATCGTCCCGCGATCTTTCATAGCCCTGATTTTACGGGCTTCCCAAACCATTTCACTATAAAGGCTGAGTTTTTCCACTTTATAGGTATCCGGACTGACTTTTGCCAATAGATCCACATCCACGAAGCTATCATTTACTGGCGTAATCAAGGTGTCCGCAGATGTATGGGCAAGTCTGGAGAGAAAGCTGTCACTACCCGGGCAGTCTATAAGTATATAGTCAAACTTTTGTTTAAATTCATCAAGCAAGCTGGAAAATTTCTCCGTATCCTCTTGATTCATTTTCTGAATACTGTCCCCGTCAGCGCGTTTCAGAACATGTAAGTCCGGCATAACCAGTTTTAAATTATGCTGCTCGGCATAGGCTTGGCGATTTTCCACATAGCGTGCCAGCGATTTCTGGCGGGCATCAAGGTCAATGATTGCCACAGTATAATCCCGTTCAAGAAGGCTAACGACAATATGAATAGCGGATGTTGACTTTCCTGAGCCGCCTTTCTCATTACCAACAACGATAGTATAGGCTTTATTGTTTTTATTTGGGCTTGTCATATAGGCTCCCCTAAAATCTTAAATACTGAAAGTCTCAAATCTAATCTCTGGTGTTTTTCGAACATCTCAGTATAAACTGCCTAATATCATCTTGCTAGATAATGTTTATTGCCTAATGACGTTTTATTGACTTAATGTTTTAATGATTGACCGAAATGTACAAACGATCAAACCATAATCCCCTCAAAGACACTATTCTAATCTTCATTGCAATAGTGTTCTTCTTTGGTGCCCCCATTCAACTTGCAAACTGGCAGGTTCATAAAGCGAACCAACAGGTTTCGCCGATTTTAATGGTCAAAAATATTCAGCTTCGCGACGGTGAACATGCTTTGAAATACCTTGCTTCTTATGGCTTTGATATGAAGAAAATTCGCCGTAAAGATAGCACAGTTCCGGAAATTTACTTTGCAAATATTCCGCGCGAACTTGTTCGAATGAAGGATGTTCGGATGAAAAAAGAATTATTTTTATCCTCATTATTGCCGCCCATTTTGAAGGTAAATGAAGCAATTCGTCAAGATCGCAAAAAACTTAAAAAAATGATTCTCAGTATCACCCTTGGCGCAGATATATCAGAAATTGATTATTATTGGCTAACTCGGAAATTGGTTCAATATAGAGTTCAAGTCGATGATGTTCAGGACTTCGTCACGCGCATGGGGGAAATTTTTGAAGAATTACTCAATAGAATGAATATTATTCCCCCCGAACTGGCGCTGGCACAAGCGGCTCAAGAAAGCGGCTGGGGCTCCTCACGGTTCGCACAGCAAGGAAATGCTTTATATGGGCAATGGACATGGGGTAAGGGTTGTGGCATGGTGCCGCAACAACGTGACGAGGGCAAAACACACCGAATGAAATGCTTTAAAAATATCATAGAAGCCGTTGACAGTTACATGTTAAATCTGAACACACACAGAGCCTACAAAGCCTTAAGACATGAAAGACGATATTTTCGGGACGATCAGGAAATTGACGTCCTGCCCTTGGTGGAAACCTTGATCAATTATTCGGAAGAAGGTCAGGAATATGTGGAAAAAATCAAAAGTATCATTCGGGTTAATAAGTTAAGTGATTTTAAAGATGCCCGATTAGATAATTAATAGAGTACGGAAATAAATATGATTGCGTCCACAGTAAAAATTATTCGCGCAAAAAAAGAACTTCGGACCCAAATCAAAGAATGGCACATGAAGGGATTAAGAGTTGGTATGGTACCAACTATGGGTGCCCTTCATCATGGGCATTTATCCTTAATCAAGGAAATTCAAAAGCATGTGGATAAAGTTGTCGTCAGTATTTTTGTTAACCCAAAACAATTTGGCCCAAATGAGGATTTTGATAAATACCCAAGGCAAGAAACCGCCGACATTAAAAAATTAGCCGAAGTCCATACTGATCTGCTTTATGCCCCGAGCGCGAAAGAAATTTATCCTGAGGGCTTTTTAACCAATGTAAAAGTAACCAAGATCACTGAGGGGCTTTGTGCCTCCAAACGCCCCGGGCATTTTGATGGCGTGACAACGGTGGTTACCAAACTTTTGTTGCAGTGTTTGCCTGATGTGGCTCTGTTCGGTGAAAAGGATTTTCAGCAATATACGGTTTTAAAACAGCTCGCCGATGATCTGGACATCCCGACAGAAGTCATGTGCGGCAAGTTGATCCGGGATGAAGACGGCTTGGCCACTTCATCCCGAAATGTTTATTTAACCCCGGATGCGCGCCAGATTGCTTTGGAAATTCCAAAAACCTTAAAGCGGATAGTCGATGAGATTGAAGGTAATATTCGTCCAATCGAAGAAAGCCTTAACAGGGGGATTGAACATCTTCTTAAGTCTGGGGTTAAGGAAATACAATATCTGGAAATTCGCAAATCCCAAAATCTGGAGCCGGTCACAGATGCCATAACCGAACCTTCCCGGGTTCTGATCGCGGCGGTTGTCGGCGGCGTACGGCTCATTGACAATATGCCAATTCAAAAACCCCAATAAATTATATCAAGCCCATTTTTCTGAGCTCTCGGGATAGTTCCAGCGGTATATCATCGGCTTTTGTCCCCTTTACAATATCTTTTGGGGCATCGGCAGGTGCCAGATAGCGCCAACCCTGATGAGGCCGGCGCGGTTGACTTTCTGTACGAACAATCGTTGAATCCATGATGATTTTACATTTTGTCACATCGTCGATTTTAATGCTCTCTAATCCAATGATTTTCTGGCGCAACTGAATAAAGCCTTTAATGATCCAATAAATGGACCCGCCGTCCAGTATTTCTTCTGCCCGCTTTGGACGAAACCTTGTCACATGATAGTTGTAAGGGGTTCCATCTGGAAGCTGATGCTCCCTGCCCTTCCTGACATCTATCAGATGTTTAATACTGTCGATCCCGACACAAAGTTTTAAAATATGAACTGCCATGAGGCCCCTACATTAAGAAGATTGACGCGAGGCCCAGAAAGGCAAAAAAGCCGACAACATCGGTGACGGTCGTTACAAATATACTGCTGGCCAAGGCCGGATCAATGTTAATTCTGTCCAAACCTACCGGGATGAGAATACCCGCCAAACCGGCCATCACCATATTAATTATCATGGCCGCAGAAATAATGAAACCAAGAAGTGAATTATCAAAATAAACAAAAGATAACCCGCCAATAATAATTGCAATAACGGTACCATTTAACGTGGCAATGGAAAACTCCTTCAAAACAACCCGTTTTATATTAGAGGAGGTTAAGTCTTTTGTCGCCAGCGAGCGAACCGTGACCGTCATTGTCTGCGTGCCGGCATTTCCGCCCATACTTGCCACGATTGGCATCAATACGGCCAGTGCGACCATCTGTTCAATGGTGCCGTCAAACATGGCAATAACCATAGAGGCGATAATAGCGGTTCCAAGATTTACCAAAAGCCAGACAATACGGTTCTTTGAGGCATCAAAGACAGATTCTGTAATATCGGTTTCCCGAACGCCCGCCATGCGCAGGATATCTTCTTCGGCTTCCTCGTCAATGACGTCCACCACGTCATCAACCGTGATCATGCCAATCAAGCGACCACTTTCATCCGCAACCCCCATAGATGTCAGGTCATATTGACGGAACATATGAGCGACTTCTTCCTGGTCTTTATCAGCGGGGATTATTTTAGGATCAGTGTTCATAATCTCACTAACCGGCACGTTACCATCTGTTCGAATAAGCTTGTTTAATGAAACCATGCCAACGGGATGATGGAGCGGGTCAACAATAAAAATTTCATAAAATTCAGAGGGTAACTCCTCTTCAGTTCTCAAGAAATCTATGACCTGCCCAACGGTCCATGCGCCCGGAACTGTGACGATATTTCTTTGAACCATGCGGCCCGCGCTGTCTTCAGGATAAGACAGGCCCTCTTCAACAGCGAGCCTCTCTTCATCCGGCATGGCGGCAATAATTCGGCTACGGTCTTCTTCGTCGATGTCCTCCAGGACGTCAACCGCATCATCACTTTCCAACTGCGTGATCGCCTTGATAACAACCTGATCATCCATTTCGCGCATGATCTGGTCAAGCGCATTATCTTCCAGTTCGGTCAGGACTTCCGGATCAAGCTCAGGGCCGAAATGAGAGGTAAACCCAGTGCGGTCTTCTGCGCCGAGTTGCTCGTAAATCTTGGCTATATCCGCTGAATGTAATGGCCTGAGAAGATATTCAAGCTGTTCTGTATTATGCTCCCTCAGGGCGTGAGAAATTTCCTCAATCAGCTCGGGCGTCACTTCGAACATATCCTGATGAGAAATAACCTTGTTTTTATCCATTTTTGGAAAATCGCGCGTTTCCATGAGAGCCTTTCTCCAGATTAATCAATTAAATGGTGTCTGGTTATTGAATGGAAATTATCTCATCTTGCAACGGGATAATACAGCCCTTACAATCCGGAACGATGTCATTGTCCTGATGATGGTAAATAATGATTTTTTTAGCTTCCGGCAACATGTCATTCATTTTTGCCTTCCGGTAAAACCATGGTGTAATAAAAAGAGCATTAAGAACCGGCAATTCCTTTAGCACCTCCAGATCCTCCGTATCACCGGTAAAAAACAAGCTTTTTCCATGCCACTTCACAAGGTATGAATAATGTTCCGTGTTTGCATGCGTGGTTTCTCTCGGGAAAATATTTATAGGGCCATAGGTAATAGCCTTGGTCATTTTTATGATTTTATTTTGTTCCAATTGCTGGGTGACTTCTTTTGGACCAATAATTTTCCAATTTTGTTCCGTGAATAATAACGGCGCGAAATGATCCAAATGCCTGTGAGTAATAAGGGCGAGTATATTTTGTGTGGCACCTGCAAAATTGAAATTATATTCCATATACCCATAAACACCTGATTCATAAGGAAAGTCCGTCACAAGAGTAAAATTTCCATCCGTAATTCGAAAAGCTTCATTGCCGATGAATTGCGCCTCAATAGATTTAGAAGATGCCGTATCAATTTGAAAAAAAGATATTAGAAAGATAAATAATATAAAAAATAAAGGATTTTTTCTTTTCGTCATTTTGAACCCCTAAGTGCCAAATATTTCATTTCCCAGAGTTTACATCATTAAGCCTTAAACAACAAACTTTCTCAATATGCAGGATTATCAATTGAATTTGGTAAAGTGCTTAAAGAAAATTGGTTCTCAATAATGAAAATTATTGCTTTTATTTACAGTTTGGTATCAAATGCGCCTTATAAAAGATGAAGTATAAAATATACGTGAGTTCCGGTTGATCAAGAGGACGTAAATAATTACCAGTTTAACCAAGAAATTGAATCGGCTAAGCGCACGCCTTTTCCCTGAAAGACAGTTGTATTTCAGGACGAATGGTGTTGTGCGTTTTATTTCCATCTCCCACAGAACCCAAATATTTATCTCTCTGGGGTTTATTTCTGTTCTATTATGGTCTGTTTTAACATCATATAGTTATATGCAGCGCGCAAATATTCTGGCCCATAAGGATAGGGAGCTTGCCGCAGCGGAAAAGAATTACGCCGATGCCAATGATCAATTCAGCAAACTGAAAAACAACATTCAAAAATCCACAATTGCCCTTGAACAGCGCCAAATTTACCTGCAACAACTCATGGATGAGGATAAATCTCTTTCCGAAAATATTTTGTCAAAAGAACAAAGCACCAATGCGGATAAGGCTTTGGGTGGTTCAAATGATAAGGAGCAAAAGAACAGGTTTTTACCCCTGAATATCAGTTATAGTGATGATGATACGGATATTCATTCAAAGCAACAGCAGCAGCTCGCGAACTTACATTTCAATATTTCCCGCATTGAACAGCAACAGCAGAAGCTTGCTGAAAAAATGATCGCTCATATCTCTTCAAAAATTGATTATGTCGAATACACCCTTAACAAATCAGGTATTAAAAGCAAAAAGCTAATACATCTGGCCGAAAACAGGCCGTCTCTGTCCATGGCCATGGGCGGCCCCTTCATTCTTTATTCTGAGAGTTTTGACATTGACTTTTCCAATTCTGAACCTTTTGCCAAGCTCTATTCTCATTATAATCGATTGATAGACCTTGAAAGTGCCGTGCGGCATATTCCCATCGGCAAACCCGCCAAAAAATATTATATCTCAAGCTCTTTTGGTATTCGTAAAGACCCCTTTAAGAAGAAATGGGCAAAGCACCAAGGCATTGATATGGCGGGTTGGTGGGATACCCCGATCTACGCATCAGCTAATGGCACCGTGTTGAAGGCCGGCGTGAACGGGGCATTTGGTAAATTCATCGAAATAGATCACGGAAATGGCTTTCGGTCACGATATGGCCATCTTTCCACAATAAAAGTCAAAAAAGGTGAGCAGGTAACCTTAGAGCAGGAAATTGGTTTAATGGGCTCAACAGGCCGCAGTACAAGCACTCACCTGCATTATGAAATTTGGTTTAATGGCAAGCCCATTAATCCCATGAAAATATTTAAGGCAGCAGATAATGTTCTCAAAATCCAACGACAAGAGTATGATAGTTAATACAATGAATAAAACAACACGCCCCGCAAATTCCGCTCCCTCGATTATCGGTTCTGACGTTTCCATAAAAGGCGACGTGACAACCCTTGGGGAAATACAACTTGACGGCACAATTGAAGGTGACGTTCGTTCAGCCTCCTTGACGGTCGGCGAACATGGCTGCGTCCAAGGCACTGTGATCGCAGAAGAAGTCATTGTGAAAGGTGCGGTCACCGGACAAATCAAAGGCCGCAACATTCGGCTCGAGAAAACGGCTAAGGTCAAAGGCGACCTGTTCCATGAAACGTTAAGCGTTGAAGCCGGTGCCTTTATCGAAGGAAACCTGACCCATAAAGATAATGCGGCTCAAGAAAAACCTGCGAAAGCCGATGCTCCCGAGATCAAAGCCCCCGAAAAGAAATTGGCTTAAGTAAAGAAAACGGGTTAAGTCAGGTCTTCAACGGAATCTGAACTGCCGTGAACCCGCGCCGCAAGAGCAGCATTAAGGAATAAATCAATATCCCCGTCCAAAACCTTGTCAGGCTGGCCGGATTCAACGCCTGTGCGCATGTCCTTGACCATTTGATAAGGCTGTAATACATACGATCTGATCTGATGCCCCCAGCCGATATCTGATTTGCTGTTATGAGTTTCGTTGGCAGCATCCTCGCGCCGCTGTAATTCAGCCTCATAGAGCCGGGCTTTCAGCATATTCATGGCCGTGGCGCGGTTTTTATGTTGTGAACGGTCATTTTGGCATTGGACAACGATATTTGTGGGTATATGAGTGATGCGAACGGCACTATCCGTGGTATTCACATGCTGCCCTCCGGCCCCTGATGCGCGGTAAGTATCAATGCGCAGGTCTTTATCCTCAACATCTACTTCAAAATTATCATCAATCACCGGAAAAACCCAAACACTGGCAAAGCTTGTGTGGCGGCGGGCATTGGAATCATAGGGTGAAATACGCACAAGGCGATGGACCCCACTTTCGGTTTTTAACCAGCCATAAGCATTCTCGCCCGTGACCCGAATGGTGGCAGACTTAATGCCGGCCTCATCACCGTTATGCTGTTCAATCAGGTCAACCTTATAACCATGGGCCCCCGCCCAGCGGCTATACATTCTGAGCAGCATATTGGCCCAGTCCTGACTTTCTGTTCCGCCAGCACCAGAATGAATTTCAAGATAACTATCATTGGCATCGGCCTCACCCGAAAGCAAGGTTTGAAATTCCAATTCCCCCGCTTTTGCCGTTAACGCCTGTATGGCGGCTTCGGCCTCCTGAATGATGTCTTCAGCCCCCTCCATTTCGCCCATCTCGATCAGTTCGATATTATCGCTTAATTCCTGATCAACGTTGTTGCAAAGGTTGATCGACCGCTCAAGGCGATTCTTTTCCTGCATCAATTTTTGGGCGTTCGCTGGATTGCTCCAAAGATCAGGATCTTCGGAAAGGGCGGTCAATTCATCTAGTCTGTCTGTGGCAACATCCCAGTCAAAGATGCCTCCTCAGCAGTTCGAGCGACTGCTTGATTTTATCTATTGAAATTTGTATTTCGGCTTTCATAATATGGTGCAATCAAATAAGATTAATATATTCCGCCAGTACCCGTGCGGAGCTTTGTCTTTGTTTGCACCAGAGAATTAAATCCGTCAAGTACTTCGCCTTTTTTTGTTGGAAAAGATCCTTGGCGGAAGGCCTCAAGGATTGTGCCTTTCTCGCCAACAGCGGCGATTTGGCCCGTTACAGGATTAACCCTGACGCGCCGAACGCCCTCGGGAATTCGGAACGGAATAACCGCAGAACCTTTGGTCGCATCGGCCATAAACTCCTTGAATATAGGAACCGCGACCGACGAGCCTTCTTCGCCTTTACCCAATGACCGGGGCTTGTCAAAACCAACAAATACGCCAACAACCAGGTCTGGCGAAAAGCCAATGAACCATGTATCAAAACTGTCATTAGACGTGCCTGTTTTACCCGCGAGCGGTTTCCTAAGTGATCTTATCCTGATGCCCGTTCCTCTTTGTACTACGCCTTCCATCATGGAAACCATTTGATAAGAGGTCACAGGGTCTAAAATCTGCTTACGGTTATCGGGAATTTCCGGTTTTTTTTGATGGCGCCATTCCTGAAGGCGGCAATCCTGACATTCCCTCTGATCATGGCGAAAAATGGTCTTGCCGTAACGATCTTGTATCCTGTCAACAAACGTTGGGGTAATTTCTTTGCCGCCATTAACGATCATGCCGTATGCGCTGGTCATATTAAGTAGAGTAGACTCACCCGCCCCAAGCGCCATGGACAATACGGCGGGCATATCATTCATGATATGCATACGTTCCGCAATTTCAACGATACCCTCCATTTTTAAATATTGCGCAAGCCGTACCGTCATCAGATTACGGGATTTCTCGATTCCCAAACGCAATGTGCTGGCACCGTAGAATTTATTACTGGAATTTTGCGGCTTCCACTTACCAAGGCCATAGCCCTGTTCAATGACAAACGGCGCATCAAGAACCAGACTTGACGGCGTGAAGCCATGTTCAAGAGCAACCGCATAGACAAAGGGTTTAAACGCTGACCCCGGCTGCCTTTTGGCTTGAGTCGCGCGGTTAAATTCACTGCGCTTAAAATCAAAACCGCCGACCATAGCCAAAACGCGCCCCGTATGGGGATCCATTGCCACCAACGCGCCATCTATTTCCGGTATCTGCCTCAATCCATAAGTTCGGGTTGCTTCAATTTCCTGAAGCAACAAGTCACCGCTAGTCTCTGGGCCAGTCTTTAGGTCAGCTTCAGCCTTTGATTTAAAAATTTCTTCTACAACGATGACATCACCGGCCTTAAGAACCTCGGTGACGGCTTTAATTTTTGGTCCTAAATATTCTTTTTTCTTCCAGGCTCTTGCCCATTTCACTTCATCCAGGTCTATGCGGCCCCGGCTACCTTCGGGCAGGAGAATAATGGCCTTCTCTTGGTTCACTTCTGTGATCAGGGCGAGTTGCCATGCCTTGATACCAAGCGGAATATCCCGTTTGATAATAGCCTTTAAATTGTCCAGTTTTTCAGCAATATTTTCCATATTTTCGATCACTATGCGTGCAATCGGCCCGCGCCAGCCATGCCGCCTGTCATAGGCAATCAGGCCTCTTTTCAGCTCACGCTCGGCTATGATTTGATATTTCGGTAAAAGTGATGTTTTGACAAATAAACCACCCTCATAAAGTTCTTGATTCCCATACATGGCCTTAAGTTCACGGCGCACCTCTTCTGTAAAATATTCTGCCTTAAAAGTGCGCGTTTTATCACGGCTAATGGTTATAAGCGGTTTGCTCTGAGCGATGAACTTTTCTTCTTCGGTGATAAAACCTTCATCATGCATTCGCTTCAGAACCCAGTTACGGCGACCCACGGCACGATCATATTTACGGACGGGGTGATAATTATTTGGTGCCTTGGGCAAAGCCGCCAGATAGGCAATCTCATCCAGTTCCAGCTGATTGATTGATTTGTTAAAATAGCTGAGCGCGGCCGCCGCAATACCATACGAGCCATAGCCCAGATAATTTTCATTCAAATATAATTCTAGAATCTGATCTTTGCTGAAAGCTTTTTCAATTCGATATGAAAGAATGGCCTCTTTAATTTTCCGCTCATAGGTTTGTATCCCAGACAGAAGGAAATTTTTGGCTACTTGCTGGGTAATCGTCGAAGCCCCGACTTTGCCGCCGCCTGTAAACATATTTTTTACATTGGTAACAACCGCCCGCATCAGCCCCAGATAATCAAGCCCCCCATGACTGTAAAAATTTTTATCTTCCGCAGAAAGATAGGCTTGAATAACGCGAGGCGGAACGGCGGATATGGGAATGAAAAGTCTTTTTTGTTTGGCAAATTCGGATAGAAGGCTACCATCCCCCGCATAGATACGGCTTACAATTGGCGGCTCATAATTCGCCAGTTGCGTGTAATCGGGCAAATCTTTACCATAAAGATTCAGAATGTAAATAATCCCAATGATCCCGGAAAGGCCGCCCAGCAAAATAGCGACGATAGTGCCGCCCAATATATTAATTAATATTCTACGCTTTAAAATTGTCATGGTGATGAAATCTTAATCCATAATAAATCAAATTGTTTCCATATCCATAAGGCCTAAGTATGTCAACATGATGACTTGACCAAGGGAAATCCTGGTTGTTAATTGGCCACATATGTCTTATTGAAAAAACGATCCGCCGCTTTCACAATAGCTCTGCCTATATCTTGCTGCGTTTCTTTTTGCATAAGGATTTTAGCATCATATATATTGGTTAAATAGCCAAGTTCCAGCAATATGGATGGCACATCAAGCCCCTTAAGAACCAGCAAGTTTGCTGTTCTGTGGGGCCGCGTTCTTACGAGGACAACCCTTTCGAGCTGCGGAACCAGTTCATTGGCAAAACTGCTGGATAAATTCATTGTTTCGCGCATAACAAGGTCAATCAATATAGATTGCACGATATGTATTTCTTCTTCCAAATCCATGCCGGCGATAATATCTGATTTATTTTCCCGCGCCGCAAGGGCCGCCGCCTCATGATCAGAGGCTTTTTCCGAAAGCGTATAAACTGTTGCGCCCCGCACCTTTGGATTGGCGATAGAATCAGCATGAACAGAAATAAACAGATCTGCCTGCTTATTATGGGCAATCGCACTGCGATCACGGTGTTTAAGGAAAATATCCCGATTTCGGGTCATAATGACGTCATAGCGTCCAGTTTTCTCCAATTCCCTTTTTATGGCGCGAGAGGCACTTAAAACAACGGTTTTTTCCGGAAAACCGCGATATTTTTTTCCGCCAAGATTTCCCGGATCATGTCCGCCGTGCCCAGGATCCAAGACAATTAATTTTTTCGTCCGACCAGTTTTTAAATCCCTATCCAGTTCGGCCAGACGAGGGTTTTTCGCAGGTCTGGAAGACGGTTTTTTAACGCTGGCCTCAAAGTTCCTCTTGCTTTCCTTCTTTAAATCTATGACAAAACGATAGGGCTTGTTTTTAGTAGGGTTTATAATGAATGATTTGTGAATTTTAACAGGTTCCTTAACGTCCAGAACAATACGAGATGTTCCCGGCTTAAACAAACCAAAGCGATATTTATCAATCAATCCCCTGCCCGAGGCACCGCCATAATCACTTTTCCATTCGACTTCAGTAATATCTATAACGACCCGGTTCGGGTTGGCAAGCGTGAATATATTGAATTTAATTTTCTTATTAATATCCAGTACAAAACGTGTATTGCTTTTGGTATGACCAATACGGATACTGGATACTTCCGGCGGGTTTGCCAATAGATCCGTTGCCGGAACGGACAGGAAAGCACCGCCAAAAAAAACCGCCAAACAATATTTAACTATTTTTCGTATAATTTGCTTCATATCTATTAATTCTACGACCTGCCTAAATCACCTTGGTTTTAAAAATTATCCGTTAATATATCTGAACAATAGGAAAAGCTCATTAATTATTTATAAAAATAAATACTTTAGCTATTGTAGAGCACCTATTGTATGGTTATGTTACTAAAGCAGTCAAATGTCCAAATATATTAATGGCATAGAAATTAATTATGAATATTTGAATAGCATACTTAAGCGAGCCTGGGAGAATTACATTTCCAACTGCGTTGGTAACATGATCATAATATCTGATGATATTAATATCATGTCATAACAACGACATGGGCCGTAAATTACAGGATTATTTGAGGTCAGCTGATCCAAAAAAATCCAATATAACAAAGACGAAAAGATAAATGAATTTCAGCATTAACAGCATTAAGGTTATTGGTCAGGCCATGCGGATGAAACAAATACTTCATCTGCTTGGGATGATGTTTGCCGTGAAGAAGTCTGTGAATGCCACCTTTTTTAACCCCATAAATAATAACAACCTAAAACCAGCACGCCTGTTATTTGCCTTACGCAAACCTGGCTCGAGCGGATATGGTTGTGGAGAGAATTTAAATGACAATAAAAATGTTAATCGATGCAACGCACGAGGAAGAGACTCGCGTTGCAATCGTTCATGGCAACCGTGTTGAGGAATTTGATTACGAATCTTCAGCAAAAAAACAAATCAAAGGCAATGTATATTTAGCAAAAATCACCCGCGTAGAGCCTTCTCTGCAGGCTGCTTTTGTGGATTATGGCGGGAACCGTCACGGCTTCCTTGCTTTCAGCGAGATACATCCAGACTATTATCAAATTCCTGTTTCCGACCGCGAAGAGTTGATCGCGGAAGAAACGGCAGCCTATGCCAAGCTTCTCAATGAAGAAGAAGAGGAAATTGTAGAAAAAAAACCAAAAAGAAGACCCCGAAGAAAAGCAAAAAGCAATTCTGATAAGAAGGATGATGTTAAAGAAGAGACATCAGAGTCCAGCACGGCACCTAAAGACTCCGGCGAAGAGACAGTAGCTGAACCTGTTTCAGATAATGTTACAAGAGAAGAGCCTTCCGATGAGATTGCCCAGCCTGAGTTAGAGACTGAATTAGAGACTGAATTAGAGCCTGAATTAAAAACTGAACCAGCACCAGATGATGAGCCAAAAGATAAAGCAGAAAATGATCCTGGTTCAATCACCAAGGCAGAATCTGTCGCGGGGCCTGAAACCATATCAGAAAAGATAACCTCTGATGACGATTCAGATGATGACAGCGATGACGAAGACGATGATGCAGAAATCACGGACACTCATATTATCGACGATGAAGAAGCAGAAGAAAAAATACGCATAAAAATTGCCAAGGGACTGCGCCGGAAATATAAAATTCAGGAAGTCATTAAAAAGAACCAAATCATTCTGATACAGGTTGTTAAAGAAGAACGCGGAAATAAGGGCGCGGCCCTGACCACTTATTTATCTCTGCCGGGACGCTATTGCGTTCTTATGCCAAACACGCTTCATGGCGGCGGCGTTAGCCGTAAGATTGCCAGCGTAAGTGAACGCAAATCCCTGAAGAAAATCCTTACTGACCTTGAAATGCCGAGCGGCATAGCTTGCATTATCAGAACAGCGGGGCAAAGCCGAACCAAGACCGAAATTAAACGAGATTTTGATTACCTCATCCGTACTTGGGAAGGTATTCGTGAGCGCACGCTTAAATCTGTGGCACCGGTTTTGATCAATGAAGAAGGCGACCTTATTAAGCGAAGCATCCGCGATCTTTACACACGTGAAGTTGATGAAATTCTGGTTGAAGGGGAAAAAGGCTATAAAACCGCACGCTCCTTTATGCGCCTGCTTATGCCCAGCCATGCCCGTAAAATAAAACATTATACGGACTCGATCCCGCTGCTCCATAAATTTCAGGTGGAAAGCCAATTGGACGCAATGTATTCCCCAACAGCGCAATTAAAATCCGGCGGATATATTGTTATTAATCCAACCGAAGCCTTAGTGTCCATTGATGTAAATTCTGGCAAGGCGACGAAAGAACATAACATCGAAGAAACCGCCCGCAAGACCAACCTTGAAGCTGCTGAGGAAATTGCCCGCCAGCTGCGCCTGCGGGATATGGCCGGATTGATCGTCATTGATTTCATTGATATGGAAAACAGGGGGAACAACCGGGCTGTTGAACAGAGAATGAAAGAATGCCTGAAATCTGATCGTGCCCGAATACAGGTTGGCAGAATAAGCTCTTTTGGCTTGATGGAAATGTCACGTCAACGTCTGCGTGCCGGTGTTTTGGAATCCAGTACAACCGCTTGCCCTCATTGTGAAGGAGCCGGCGTTATTCGATCTGTGGAATCCCAAGTCTTGCATATTTTACGGGCTTTAGAAGATGAGGGAATAAAATCACGAAACGATAAAGTTTCCGTTCATCTTCCAGAGCAGGCCGCAATCTATTTATTAAATAACAAGCGGAAGAAACTGGTTAGCCTGGAAGAAAAATATAACTTCATCATCGAAATCATCATTGATTCAAGCCTGACTGAATCTGCTTATAAATTGGATGCTCCCAATTCAGACAATAAGAAATTCGAAAAATCAAGCGGGGGCCATCAGAATAAATCTCGTGAGACAAGCCAGCGCGCTCAAAGTAAAAACCGTTCGGGGCAGGATCGTAGTAACAGGCAGCGTGACCAGTCTCGCAAACATAAAGAAAAAACCGAAAACCAATCGGCAAATATCAACAATAATCAGGAAAACCCAGATACCTCCGCCGGTGCAAAGCCGGATAACGCGCCGGAGACAACATCGCCTGAAAATCAGGATGGTAAACCGCGCCGCCGTAGAAGGAGATCACGCCGCAATCATAAAGATCAGACTGATACAATGGGCCGCGCAAATAATAATGAAGAGAGCAATATAGGTAACGTTGATCCATCGCCGAGCACGCCCATATCCCCTTCAGGTGAGGACGCAAGTGAACCAATTCCTGAATCCAGCGAAGAAAAGCCAAAGCGCAACAGACGTGCGCGCGGCGGAAAAAAACTTTCTGAAGAAAGCAAGTCAAAAACAGTTGCCCTAGATACATCTGTTACTTCAGATGAGAGCCCTGCAAAGAAATCAGAAGAGAAACCTGCAAGGCGGCCTTATCCGCCGCAGGCAAGAAGCAGAAGAAACGCGGCGAGTAATAAAAAAACATCCGCCGCCGCAACTGAAGATTCCATTGCACCATCTGCCGTAAAATCAACCAAATCTGCCCCTTCCAAGGATTCATCTGTAAAAACAGAAGTTAAATCTGCGGCACCAAAGGCACCAGAAGCTGAAAGCACCGGCCCTAAAAAATCAGGTTGGTGGCAACGTACATTCGGTTAATCCGATCTTTCTGGATAGTTTCAGTATAATTCATACCAAATTCAAGGCTCGGCATTTGCCGGGCCTTAATTTTATCAAAATCATCTTCTATGGTAAAACTATATTAGAATAAAATATGACAATCCAATTGACGAATGAATTTGCACTATTTAACGTGATGTTATGATAAAGAAGGTTCATATGCTTTTTTCGCCCCAAATTATAAATCGCAGGCTTTGGCAGTTTTTCTGCCAATTCATTTGTATGATTTTAATCTTCACCCTTGGAATAGCTCACACCAGTTACGCCCAAAAAGGCGGTGGCTTGTCCATATTGCGGGATGCGGAAATTGAAAGAACCATTCGGCATATGTCAGAGCCGATTTTCAAAGCGGCCGAACTTGATAATAATTCGGTTAACACATATTTGATCAATGACAACAGCCTGAATGCCTTTGTTGCAGGTGGTCAGAATATTTTTCTTCACTCCGGCCTATTGATACAGGCAAAGGATGCCAATCAGGTTATTGGGGTTATTGCCCATGAAGTTGGCCATATCACCGGGGGACATTTATCGCGTTTTTCCGATGGCATCCGAAGCGCCACTATTATGACACTACTTGGTGCCCTTCTTGGTGCGGCGGCTATTGCTGCGGGGTCAGGTGACGCTGGCATGGCGCTCATCCTTGGCGGGCAACAAATTGGCACAAGAACTTTTCTTAAATATAGCCGCACGCAAGAATCAGCCGCTGATCAGGCGGGCTTAACTTTCCTCGAGAAAACAGGACAGTCTGGTATAGGCTTAATTGGTTTTCTTGATTATCTGGGTGATCAGGAGCTTATGACGGCGCGCTACCGGGATCCATATGCAGGTACCCATCCCGTAAGCGGTCAAAGAATCTCGAAACTTCGGGGACGGGTGGAAAGCTCAATTTATTTTAAGGCCAAAACTCCTGAAAAAATTGAACATGAATTCAAACGCCTGCAAGCAAAATTATATGGTTATCTAAAACCGCCTTATGCGACCCTCAATAAATATACCCAAAAAGATCAAAGCCTTTACGCCAAATATGCCCGCGCATTTGCCTATCACAAGCAGCATGAAATGGACAAGGCTATCGGCGAAATAGATACACTCTTGCAAGAATATCCCCATGACCCCTTTTTCTGGGAAACAAAAGGCCAGATTTTATTTGAAAATGGCTTGATCATTGACTCGCTTCAACCTTACCGTAATGCTGTCAGAATTCTTCCTGAGGCATCTTTAATACGTATTTCTTTGGCCCAGTCACTGATTGCGACTGAAGATGATCTATATTTGGACGAAGCCCTGGACAATCTTGAATTCGCATTGTCACGCGATCCAAAAAATTCCTTCGCCTGGTATCAGGCCTCTATCGCCTATCATCGAAAGAAAGATAAGGCCATGACATATTATTCCACTGCAGAGAGATTTTTATTGATCGGAAATATGCAGGGAGCAATGATTAATGCCAAACATGCTGTTGATACTCTGCCCCATGATATCCCGCAATGGATCAGAGCGCAGGATATACTTGTTGTAACGCAATCAAACATGAGCGATAAAGATCGTAAGAAACACGAAAAAAAACATTAAGTAGAAAAAAATATGTCTCAAATATATATAAAGATTACAACATTTCTCTTAGGCCTTTTTGGAATTATTTTTATAATTTCCAGTTCCGCCGTATCTGCCGCAGAAGAACAGCCGGCCTTATCCGCAACACAAAAGGCCGAAATCAATCAGATGATCCGTGATTATATTCTGGATCATCCCGAAATTTTACCCGAAGCCATTCAAATTCTGCAAAATCGTACAAAAAAAGCCATGTTAGAGCGACATCATACGCGGCTTTATGATGATGGCTTTAGCTACGTCGGCGGCAATAAGAATGGCGACGTCACGATTATCGAATTTTTCGATTATAACTGTGGTTATTGTAAAACTGCCCTTGATACTATGGAAAAATTAATTAAAGAGGATAAAAATCTTCGCGTTATTTACAAGGAATTTCCTATCCTTTCAGAATCATCATATGTCATGTCCAAAGCGGCAATGGCATCCATAAAACAAGGTAAATATCCTGAATTTCACGCGGCTCTTATGAAAAGTTCAGGAAAAATGACAGAAAACCGTATTTTTAAAATTGCCCGCGACCTTGGGCTAGACCCACAGCTTTTGGCAAAAGATATGACCAGCCCGGTCTTAGAGCGAAACATACAAATAAATCATGGTCTGGCAAAGGCGCTGAAAATTACAGGAACGCCCGGATTCATAATCGGAAATACCGTTATACCCGGGGCGGTTCCTTACGAAAAACTCGTAGAAGCTATTGAACGGACAAGACGTTCAGCCAAGAAGACAAATTAATCCAATATTTCTTATATAAGCCCCGCAAGCGGTGATGAAGGGTCAGCATAGAGTTTTTTCGGCATTCTTCCGGCAAAATAGGCGGCCCTGCCCGCTTGAACAGCAAGGTTCATCGCCCGCGCCATGGCGATCGGATCTTTTGCTTCGGCTATGGCCGTATTCATCAAAACGCCGTCACAGCCGAGTTCCATTGCAACAGCAGCATCAGAAGCCGTGCCAACACCGGCATCAACCAAAACAGGAACATTCGCCTGTTCGATAATCAACCTTATTTGCACGGGATTTTGAATGCCCAGCCCCGATCCGATTGGCGCGCCCAGCGGCATAATTGCGCAGCACCCCAGATCTTCCAATCGCTGTGCCATAATCGGATCATCACTGCAATAGACCATGACATCGAAATTTTCCTTGATCAATACTTCTGCGGCATGCAGCGTTTCAACCATATTGGGATAAAGGGTTTTCTGATCACCGAGAACCTCCAGTTTAACCAGATTCCAGCCCCCAGCCTCACGGGCCAGGCGCAGCGTTCGTATGGCATCATCGGCGGTAAAACATCCCGCCGTGTTGGGTAAATAAGTGTATTTTTTCGGGTCAAGAAAATCCACCAGCATAGGCTGATTCGGATCCATGACATTCACACGGCGAACGGCGACGGTCACAATTTGCGCTCCGGATGCCTCTACCGCCAATGCCGTTTCCTCAAAATCCTTGTATTTACCTGTGCCCACGATCAACCTAGACGAAAAATTCATGCCGGCTATATTAAATCTGTCGTTATTCATACTGTTTTTCCACCACCTATAAAATGAACTATTTCAAGTCTATCACCTTCATCAAGTTTTATATCTTGATAAGTCGACTTGGGCACAATTTCAAGATTTCTTTCAACCGCAACTTTGCCGGGGTCAAGTTTTAAATCCTGTAACAAATCGAATAAACGCTGACCTTTTTGAACTTTATGAGGGTCACCGTTTAAAGTTATATTAACCACTAATTTTAATCCTGTTTTTATAGTTTGTCTATGCAGAGTAACATCAATCCTTTATAGTCCGGAAATATTTCGCGTCAAATGTATATTCTTGGTTTCCATAAGGATACAAAATATTATATATTGCGGCACTAAATAAAAAATACAGGTTAGCATGATTGAAAATAGCAGAAAATATATTCTGGTTCTAAACGGGCCAAATTTGAATATGCTGGGTACGCGAGAGCCTGAAATTTACGGCTCGATGACCCTTGAGGATATAAAAAATAACATTACCTCTCATGGGCAAGAATTGGGTTACAATATTGATTTTCGCCAAAGTAATATTGAAGGCGAGCTTGTGGATTGGATTCAACAATCACGCGGGAATATGGCAGCAATTATAATTAATGCGGGGGCGTATACCCACACGTCCGTTGCCTTGCTTGATGCCCTGCAAACTGTGGAAATTCCCATTATCGAAGTGCATCTGTCGAATATCTTCAAAAGAGAAAAATTTCGACATCATTCTTATATTTCTCCTGTTGCAAATGGTGTAATCTGCGGATTCGGAGTGAATAGTTATATTCTGGCGCTGGAAGCAGCCCATGATATTTTGAAAGTATAATATAATAATAAAGGGACTGTAATATATGTCAAAAATGTTTGTGGATCAGGATGTTATCCGGGACTTGGCAACATTGCTTAATGAAAATGACCTCAGCGAGATTGAGGTTCAGAACGGGGAAAGAAAAATCAGAGTTGCGCGAAATATTCAGGCGGCAGCAATGGTTGTCTCAGCCCCTGCTGTCCAACAAGTAGCTGCTGCAGAAACAACCATTGCTGTTGCCGCCAGCGCCGCCCCCGATAAAGAACATCCCGGTGCCATTAAATCACCAATGGTGGGAACGGCCTATACGGCGCCTGACCCTGATAGTAGTGATTTCATCAAGGTGGGCGATAAAGTATCCGTTGGCCAGACATTGCTGATCATAGAAGCCATGAAGGTTATGAACCAGATACCTGCGACAATTAGCGGTACTGTCACCAAGATCCTCGTTGAAAGCGCACAGCCGATTGAATACGGTGATGTTCTCGTCATTATAGAATAAAACGGACCCCATATGTTTGACAAAGTTTTAATTGCCAATCGCGGCGAAATTGCCCTTCGTATCCATCGCGCCTGTCAGGAAATGGGCATCTCAACCGTTGCGGTTCATTCCACAGCAGATGAAAATGCGATGCATGTTCG
>JAJRQU010000085.1 GCA_024280095.1 Alphaproteobacteria bacterium
ACTGATCATTGAAAGACACATGAAATATGGGACGTAATATTGCTTTATGGGCGATTATAATAATTTTGCTTTTGGCCCTTTATTCCGCTCTGAATGGCGGTGCGCGTCAGGCGGCAAGCACGGAAATAGATTTTTCCACTTTCCTTGATCGGGTAGAAGCCGGTCAGGTCATTAAAGTTACCATCAAGGGACAGGATATCGTCGGTGAATATGGTGCCGGCAGCACAGGCAAGTTTCATACTTATGCGCCCGAATATCCAAATCTTGTGGAAAATTTACGAACCAAAGGGGTTATTATTACTTCTGAACCTGAATCGCAGGGCGGATTTTTAAGTATATTCCTCGGTTGGCTGCCCATGATTTTGCTGATTGGCGTGTGGATATATTTCATGCGGCAGATGCAGGGCGGCGGCGGTAAGGCTATGGGCTTTGGTAAATCCAAGGCGAAGCTGCTTACGGAAACCAAAGGACGGGTGACATTTGATGATGTGGCCGGTATTGATGAAGCCAAAGAAGAATTAGAAGAAATTGTTGAATTCCTGCAAGATCCGCAAAAATTCGAACGCCTCGGCGGGTCAATTCCCAAAGGGGCCTTGCTTGTGGGCCCGCCCGGCACCGGTAAAACGCTTCTTGCGCGCGCCATCGCAGGTGAAGCAAACGTGCCATTTTTTACCATTTCAGGCTCTGACTTTGTTGAGATGTTTGTCGGGGTTGGTGCAAGCCGGGTGAGAGATATGTTTGAACAAGCCAAAAAAAATGCCCCCTGCATTATTTTTATAGATGAGATTGACGCCGTTGGACGGCATAGGGGCGCGGGGCTTGGCGGGGGGAATGATGAACGTGAACAGACCTTGAATCAGCTGCTCGTGGAAATGGACGGCTTTGAGGCAAATGAAGGCGTGATTCTTGTCGCCGCAACAAACCGTCCTGATGTTCTGGATCCCGCGTTACTGCGTCCCGGCCGATTTGACCGTCAGGTTGTGGTGTCAAATCCAGATATTACGGGGCGCGAGAAAATCCTGCAGGTTCATCTCAAGAAAACCCCAAAGCTGGCCGCTGATGTGAATGTTCGCACATTGGCCCGCGGCACACCGGGGTTCTCGGGCGCGGATCTCGCCAATCTTGTCAATGAGGCGGCGCTTCTTGCGGCCCGAAAAGGCAAGCGGGTGATCAGCATGAGCGATTTTGAGGACGCAAAAGATAAAGTTATGATGGGCGCTGAACGGCGGTCTATGGTCATGACGGAAGAAGAGAAGCGCATGACCGCCTTCCATGAGGCGGGCCACGCCTTGGTTGCGGTAAAATGTCCGGCTTCTGATCCTATTCATAAGGCAACGATTATTCCTCGCGGCCGCGCCCTTGGCATGGTGATGCGTTTGCCGGAACGGGATAATTATTCATATGCGCGGGAGAAAATGCATGCTGACCTTGCCGTGGCAATGGGCGGACGTGTGGCGGAAGAAATTTGTTTCGGCTTTGATAAAGTGTCCTCCGGGGCCTCTAGTGATATTTCCATGGCGACCAGTCTGGCCCGTAATATGGTGACAAAATGGGGTATGAGCGAAAAGCTTGGACTGCTTCAATATGGCGAAAATCAGGAAGAGGTTTTTCTGGGACATTCCGTCGCCCGCAGTCAAAATATTTCGGGCGCGACGGCAAAAATAATAGACGAAGAAATACGCCGGCTTGTTGATGAAGGCTATCAGCATGCCAAGAAAATATGCACGGATCATCGGGATTTATTGGATAATCTGGGCAACGCTTTGCTGGAGTATGAAACGCTTACCGGCGAAGATATTAATAATATTATCGCTGGCAAAGATATTCATAAGGACTTGTCTGGCGATGATGACAATTCCAAAGATAAGCCGCATGAAGGCTCTGTTCCAAGTGCAGGCCCAAGTGCAGGCCCAAGTGAAGGTAGTGCGCCGGATGACGATAAAGGCGGCAATGTTGGTGCCGACCCGGTGCCTGAAAATTAATCAATGCCGAATATGGATAAAAGTAAAATTTACTTACAGCCTCTGGGAATTCTCAGGGGCTGTAATGCTATAGAGGCGGTAAAGGCGGGTCATGCCAGATGGTTGGTTGGCGGGCCGCTGGCTTTTACTATTGCCAAAATTATATTTCGTGAATCGGCGTTGCGGATATCTACGGAATTAATGCCTGTTGTGGAACTTGACAAATATATAAGCAAATTGGCGGTGTTTCAGCAGGATAGTCTTTTATTTCAGCTTGATAATATTTGTCAGAAACGGCGCCACTTTCAGGAAGGTCGGCCTTTACTTCAGGGCATTGTCAATGTGACACCGGACAGTTTTTCTGATGGCGGGCAATATAATCAACGCGCCCTTGCGGCATCCCGCGCCAGAGAATTGATTGCTGAGGGCGCGGATATTATAGATATCGGCGGCGAGTCTACGCGGCCCGGTGCGCAGGAAGTCTCCGTTGAAGAGGAATTAAGCCGTGTCATTCCGGTCATCGAAAGCCTGTCGGATATTTCTGTGCCTATATCCATTGATACGCGTAATGCAAAAGTCATGGAGGCGGCACTTAGAGCTGGCGCGACTATTGTCAATGATGTGAGCGCCCTGTGCCATGATGAAAAGTCGTTGGCTGTTGTTGCCGCATCGGATTGCCGGGTCATCCTGATGCATGCCCAGAATCAGCCGGATAATATGCAGGATAACCCCCGGTATGATGATGTGGTGCTTGATGTATATGACTTTCTGGAACGCAGGTTGGAAATCTGTATGGTTTCAGGTATTGATCGCAGCAGAATAATCATTGATCCGGGTATTGGCTTTGGTAAAACAGTTGACCATAATAGTGATCTGCTGGCTAATTTATCCCTGTTTCACGCTTTGGGCGTCCCCCTGTTACTTGGTGTATCTCGCAAGAGCTTCATTGGTCATATTTGCGGCGGCGAAGGGGCTGATGAGCGGCTGGCAGGATCACTTTCCTTTGGACAGGCGGGCTATGATCAGGGGGTGCAAATATTGCGGGTTCATGATATAAAGGAAAGCCGTCAAGCCAGAGAGGCTTGGGCAAGGCTCGCGAGATAAATATCTCTAAATTAGTCTTTTTGTCATATTACAAACATAGTTTTGATGTTTTATACTATCCATTCAGCATGTATTAATACTTGAATGATATAAGTCGGCTAACAACCTTGATAATAAAAAGAAAACTTATGGCACGGAAATATTTTGGTACGGACGGTATTCGCGGCAAGGCGAATGAGGGGCATATGACCGCAGAGGTCGCCATGCGCGTGGGCATGGCCGCCGCAAAACATTTTACGCGAGGCGAGCATCAGCACCGGGTTGTTATTGGAAAAGACACAAGGCTTTCGGGCTATATGCTAGAACCTGCTTTGACGGCGGGTTTTATTTCAATGGGCATGGATGTGATCATGGTTGGCCCAATGCCAACCCCGGCGGTCGCCATGTTAACCCGTTCGCTGCGGGCGGATCTGGGCGTTATGATTTCCGCATCACATAATGCCTTTCAGGATAATGGCTTGAAATTATTTGGCCCGGATGGCTATAAATTATCCGACGAGATTGAGCTGGAAATCGAACGGCGTATGGACAATGGCTATGCTGATAACCTTGTCCCCTCAGAAAAACTGGGCCGGGCGCAGCGCCTTAAAAATGCCGTTGGCCGTTATATGGAATTTGCCAAGAACACCTTCCCCAAAAATCAGCGCCTTGATGGTTTGAAAATCGTTGTGGATTGTGCCAACGGCGCGGCATACCGCTCTGCGCCAAGCGTTTTATGGGAATTGGGGGCAGAGGTTATCGCGATTGGCGTCAGTCCGAATGGCAAGAATATCAATGATAAATGTGGGTCGACATATCCGGAATTAATTTGTGAAAATGTTGTGCTGCATGGGGCGGACATTGGCATTGCCCTGGACGGCGATGCTGATCGCCTTATCGTTTGCGATGAACATGGCAAGATCATAGACGGCGACCAGCTTATGGCAACGGTTGCCACATATATGAAAAATAACGGACAATTGCGCGGCAATGCGATGGTGACAACCATAATGTCAAATCTTGGGCTGGAGAAATATCTGGAAACGATCGGTGTTGATCTGATCAGAACCCAGGTGGGCGACCGTTACGTGGTGGAAGCCATGCGAAAGCAGAATCTTAATCTTGGCGGGGAACAATCCGGCCATATTGTTTTGAGCGATCACGCCACGACGGGTGATGGCCTGATTGCGGCTCTGCAAATCCTGTCCGTTCTTGTGACCAGCGGCAAACCGGTGAGTGAGATTTGCAATCTGTATACCCCCTATCCCCAATTGCTTAAGAATGTGAGCTACGTGCAAGGTACGGATCCCTTGTCCGCGCCCTGCGTAAAAGAAGTCATCAGCGAAGGCGAAGATCGCCTGAATGGCACGGGCCGTCTGGTGATCCGCAAATCCGGTACGGAACCCTTGATCCGGGTGATGGCAGAAGGACAGGATGATAAGTTGATTACGCTGGTTGTCGATGATATTATCGGCGTCGTTGAAAAATTATCGGCCTAGGGCATTGAGCCTATTAAATGTGGCCATAAATTGTGAAAAATGTCATGCAGGGAAAAATTCTTACCATCGCGGGATCAGACCCCAGCGGCGGCGCGGGCATTCAGGCAGATATAAAAACCATTTCGGCCCTTGGCGGTTATGCCATGGCGGCGATCACCGCAATCACGGTGCAGAATACCCGTAAAGTCTATGATGTTCATCCCGTAGCGGCAGAGATAGTTGCCGCGCAGGTAAGGGCCGTGCTGGAAGATATTTTGCCCGATGCGATTAAAGTCGGCATGATGTCATCTGCGGAAACCACGAAAATTTTATATGAGATATTCTCGGATTATCCGAACATCCCTTTGATTGTTGACCCTGTTATCCTGTCCACCAGCGGTCACCAATTGCTGGATCAAAGGGGCGTTGAGATCTTGATTTCTGACATTCTTCCCCGGGCGCATTTAATTACCCCAAACCTTGCAGAGGCCGCCCTGTTAAGCGGATTTGATGATATTGTCACTCTTGATGATATGACGCGGGCCGGTGAAAAAATACTTTCTCTTGGTGCGCGCGCTGTTCTCGTTAAGGGCGGGCATCTGCCGGATGATATATTAACAGATATTTTGATAACACCGGAAGGGAAATTTGAATTTACGAGCCCCAAGATTGCCACGCGCAGCACCCATGGAACCGGCTGCACATTGGCGTCTGCCATTGCGGCGGGAATGGGGCAGGGCCTGTCTCTTAAGGATGCGGCGGCTAGGGCGCACAGATATGTTCATAAGGCCATTCAGGCAGCGCCGGGGTTGGGCCATGGCAGGGGGCCGCTTAATCATTTGGTGACTCTTGATTAAATTCATATCGCGCTTTATGGTGACGACATATTTTTTTGTAAAACGTATGTTTGGAATATTACATCATGAAAAAGTCAATCCTCATCGGCATCCTTGCGGTTTTAACCGCCTTTTTTATCCCTGCAGCCCTGTCGCAAACGGTTGAGCAGCTGCAGGATAAATTTCGTCAGTTAAGCGATGAAGTTTTACCAACGCCAAATGTATATCGTACGGCTTCGGGCGCGCCGGGTCATAAATACTGGCAGCAGCAAGCAGATTATAAAATTGATGTGACCCTTGATGATCAGAAACAACGGCTCATCGGCCTGGCAAAGATTAAATATTACAATAATTCCCCCGATAGCTTGCGTTATCTGTGGGTGCAGCTTGATCAAAACCGTTATGCCCATGATAGCAATGCACAGAAATCAGAATTTGCCAGCAGCGCCCCAAAAGCGGGATATGGGACATTACGCAGGAAAATGCATGAAAAGACCTATGTCGGGGGCTATGACATCGCCGCTGTAACGGACAGCGGCGGCGCGGATTTAAAATATATCATTAATGATACCATGATGCGGATTGATCTGGCGGCCCCCTTACGGCCGGGCCAAAAATTTAATTTTACCGTTGAATGGTCCTATAATATTCTGGATGCAAAGATCATTCGGGCGCGCGGCGGCAAGGAATATTTCAAAGAGGATGACAATTATATCTATGAAATCGCCCAGTGGTTTCCCCGCATGGCCGCCTATTCGGATTATGATGGCTGGACCAATAAACAGTTTCTGGGTAACGGCGAATTTACCCTTGAATTTGGGGATTATGACGTGTCTATCACGGTGCCTGCCGATCATGTGGTCTCGGCGACCGGCACGCTGCAAAACCCATCGGATGTCCTGACTAAGCTGCAGCAGCAACGACTGAAAGAGGCGGAAACAGCCAAAACCCCTGTGATGATCATCACAACAGAGGAAGCTGCTGCCAAATTGGACAGCCGCGCTAAAACCACCAGAACATGGCGGTTTAAAGCGGATAATATACGTGATTTTGCCTTTGCCTCATCGCGTAAATTCCTGTGGGATGCCCAAGGGTATTATCAGCCGGAAAATGGCAAGACCGTTATGGCCATGTCCTTTTATCCGGAAGAGGGAAATCCGCTTTGGGAGAAATATTCAACGCAGGCCATCATCCATACGCTGGAAGTCTATAACAAATATGCGCTCATCTATCCCTATGCGGTGGCCCAATCTGTGAACGGCCCTGTGGGCGGCATGGAATACCCCATGATTACCTTTAATGGCCCGCGTCCCACCAAGGATAAGAAAACCGGTAAAAAAACCTATAGTGATCGGACAAAATACGGGCTGATCACGGTTATTATTCATGAAATTGGCCATATATATTTCCCGATGATCGTCAATTCCGATGAGCGGCAATGGACATGGATGGATGAAGGGCTAAATACTTTCCTGCAAGGTCTGGCTGAAGAAGAATGGGAAAAAGATTACCCCACCCGCCGCGCCGAGCCATATCAAATTGTCAATTATATGAAAAGTAAAAAACAAGTGCCGATTATGACCAATAGCGAGTCTATTCTGCAATTTGGCAATAATGCTTATGGCAAGCCGGCGATTGCGCTCAGGATTCTGCGCGAATCCATCATGGGCCGGGAGCTGTTTGATTTTGCCTTCCGCGAATATGCCCAGCGCTGGAAATTTAAACGCCCGACACCGGCAGACTTTTTTCGCACCATGGAAGATGCCAGCGGTATTGATCTGGACTGGTTCTGGCGTGGTTGGTTCTATACCACGGATAATGTTGATATTTCCCTGGATAATATCCGGCATTTTAAGGTGAATACAAAAGATCCCGAAATTGAACAAGCCTTCAAGCGCGGCAAGCATAATGAAAAGGGCCTCACGCCGGATCGTCTTGCGGATAAGGCGCTGGAAAAAAGGACAGACCGCTTTCCTGAATTACGTGATTTTTATAATGAAAATGACAAATTCACGGTGACCAATAAACAGCGCAATAGCTATACGGATTTGCTTAAGGGGCTGGAAGACTGGCAGAAAGAGATGCTGAATGAAAAATCCAATATATATCTGATGGATTTTAGCAACAAGGGCGGTTTGGTGATGCCCCTATTCCTCCAAATAGCCTATGAAGACGGCAGCATAGAAGATATACGCCTTAACGCAGAAATCTGGCGCAAAAATTCTAAAAAGATCACGCGAATGCTGATCACTGAAAAGCGTGTGAAGTCTGTTACAGTTGATCCTTACTGGGAAACAGCAGATGTTAATATGGATAATAACCACTTTCCCCGCCGTATTGAAACATCCCGTTTTGAGCTTATCAAGCGCAAAAAATCCCGGGATATGATGAAAGAATTTGATACAAAACTCACAAGCGACAAAGAGGTTAAAAAATCTGGGGAATGAGATTTTTTTATAAGAGATCAGTCCTAGTCATAATGATATTGATGGCCGCAGTTTCAGTCGGCCATGCGCATCGTTTTTATGCTGCTTTTACGCAGATTGATCTGCAGGAAAATACGCAGACGATTGAGGTTGTTCACAGATTATTCACCCATGATGTCGAGGATTTTCTCAGGTCAGAGCTGGGCAATTCTTCCGGCCTGAGTAATGCAGAGATCACGCCTATATTGAAAGCCTTCGTCGAAAAGGATTTCGCCATTTTTGACAGTCAAGGCAATCGCCTGCCGCTCACATGGATCGCTATGGAATATAATATTGATAATGTTCTGATCTATCAAGAGGCCGATCTTCCCAATAACCCCGCAGAAATTACCATCATCAACCGGCTTTTTATGGCTTTGTTTGAGGATCAGCGCAATACCGTCAATGTGGAATGGAAGGAAAAAATCCGTACCCGCATTTTTAACAAAGGCAGGGATCAGCAAAAAGTCAGCTTTAATAAGGCTGATTAGGCGTTCTCCGATTGCGTGAAAATATGAAGGCCTTCTTCTGTGATGCCGACGGTATGTTCGGCCTGCGCGCTTAATTTGCGGTCTTTTGTAACCGCTGTCCAGCCATCAGCTAAAATTTTCACATCAGGCTTGCCAAGATTTAAGATGGGTTCGATGGTAAAAATCATACCGGGCAACAATTCTGGCCCCATCTGGTCGGGTTCCACATGAATGACTTCCGGGTTATCATGAAAGGTAAGTCCGATGCCGTGCCCGCAAAAATCTGTTGCGATGGAATAGCCATAATCCAAAGCGACTTGGCCGCAGGCAATGCCAATATCGCCCAAAAGATTTCCGGGACGTGCGGCTTCGATACCTGCGGCAAGGGATTTTTCTGTGGCTTCAATTAGGCGCGTAGCGCGGACCGGAATTTTGCCAACCTTAAACATGCGGCTGGTATCGCCGTGCCAAGGGGCAGGGCCGTCCAAGCGCGGCGTCACGTCTATATTGACGATATCGCCGTTTTTTAAAATTTTGGCGGCGGTGGGAATGCCGTGAACGGCCACATGATTGACGGAAATGCAGCTGGCATGTTGATAACCGTGATAACCAATGGTGGCCGGGATTGTGCCGTTATCCGTCATGAATTTATGAACCAGCCGATCAAGTTCAGCGGTAGATATGCCCGGCTTTACATGAGGCGTGATGAAGTCAAGGGTATCTGCGGCGACCCGGCCAATGGACGCCATGGCGGCATAATCCTCTAGAGTATGCAAGGTGATGGGGCCATAAGGATAATCATCTAAATGTCTGCGAATACGCTTTGTCGGAAATTTAAATGTTTG
>JAJRQU010000086.1 GCA_024280095.1 Alphaproteobacteria bacterium
TGAAAAAGCGCAAGCTGTTGAAAATAGGCAGGAGTGAAGAGGCCGTGGGCGGTGATCTATGGTTAAAATTGGTTATCATTCTTCCTGTGCTTTCATTTTCCTCCTCAGTTTGGGGGCTGCTTAATGGGGATTTCGACAGCTCTGGAATACCGCTTGGGGTTATCTCGCTGCACACATGGGTTAATGGATTTGAAGCTGTTGGATGGCTGTTGATATTATTCTCTCCCCTCATTGAATCTGTTCGCAAACATGCTCATAAGCTGGCTGTCTTTTTGGCAGGAATGTGGTGCTGGGACATGATAACGACCATGAATCTTGCGATGCCGGTGCCCCCTCAACAGATTGTCTGGGGCCCGGTTAGTGTGGCGATCATGTTGTTGATTGCCTACCAATTAAACGAAAAAAATAAACAAATTCAGGATATTTAATTATGAGTAAAGTAGATTTAACGAAGGCCGTCCTAATAGTAGGTGGCTACGGCACTGTTGGCGCCCAGATTGCTGAAATATTTAGAACGCGCAACCCGGAAATACCATTGTTGATTGCCGGGCGCAATCGGCTTAAGGCAGAAAAGCTGGCGTCATCTCTGGGTAATGCAGAGGGCGTGGTTATGGATGTGGAGAAGCCCAACCAGATTTCGCCTCTGAAAGATAAAGTGGCGGCCGTCGTTACGGCGGTTAATGATCCAGGCAATTTAATCATGGTGGATACCATACGTAGCGGCATTCCTTATATAGACATTACCCGCTGGACATCCCGCGTACGGGAAGGGATCGTTTATGCCGCAACGGAAACGATGACACATCCGGTTATTTTCAGTTCCAGCTGGATGGCTGGTGTCGCGTCAATCCTGGCCAAAAAAGCAACAGAAGATTTCAAGGAAGTCAGCAATATTGATATTGATATTCTGTATTCCCTGAAGGATAAAGCCGGCCCGAACTCTATTGAATATGTCGATCAACTGGGCACGCCCTATGATATATTCGAAGATGGAAAAATTAAATCGGTATCGCCTATGACAGACCCGAGGATGGTCGATTTCCCCGGCGGGATTTCAACCAAAACCTTCCGGTTTGACACGCCGGATCAGATGACACTGCCCTTGATTAGCGGGGCCAAGAGTGTGTCTGCCCGTATTGCCTATGATGATAAATCCAGTGCGGCATTCCTGTCATTTCTGGTGCGTTTCGGGATATGGAATATCATAAACAGACCAAGATTTACCAAGCTCAGACGTTCTTTGCTTTATAATCCGGGCGAAGGCGGTTCCCATGAAATCGCGATCGAGGTCACGGGCGTTGGAACGAACGGAAGACCAAAAAAATCTATCGTAACGGTGGTTGATAAAAAAGGTCAAACGCATTTGACGGCGCTTGGCGGTATTATTCAGGTCGAGCGGGCCTTGGCGTTGGCGGGAAATACGGGGATGCCTTCTGGTATCTCATTTCCTGAGAAGCACGAAAACCCCGACATCGCATTGCAAACATTAAAGGATCACGGTGTAATTGTAACGTCTTAAAAATTGGCCAAATACCGGTTAATTATTTTGAAGGTTATAAATTCACGCTCAGATTATGTCAAAAAATTATCAAACCAATGTATTCCTGGATGATTTCCGGGAGCTGCGCAGTGCGTATCAGAAAAACGGGGCTATTCCGGTTGATGTGCGTTGTGGCAGATTGCGAAATCTGCTTGCCGCTATTGAAACGCATGAGGCCGATATTATTCTGGCCTTGGCATTGGATTTTGGTAGTCGGTCTGAATATGAAACAAGCCTGAATGAATTATTTCCGGTTATTGTTGCCCTCAAACAAGCCATAAAAGAACTTCCGGTCTGGTCATCAATTAAAAAGCAGAAGGTAAGCTGGCTCTTTAAACCCAGCAAGGCTTATCTTCTGCCGCAGGCCAAGGGCGTTGTGGGGATAGTTTCCCCGTGGAATTATCCATTTTTACTGAGCATATCACCGCTTATTCCCGCGATATCTGCGGGCAACCGTGTCATGCTGAGGCCGTCCAGCAGAACCCGCAATACCAGCAGGGTTATTCAAAAAATCTGTGCGGAGGTATTTCCGCCGGATGAAGTAAAAATTTGCGGCGCGGCGCAGGCTTCCGCGTCGGATTTTACGGCTTTGCCATTTGATCATTTATTTTTCACAGGCTCTGCGCGGGTTGGAAAGGGTATTATGCGGCAGGCCAGTGAGAATCTGACGCCGCTTACACTTGAACTTGGGGGTAAGAATCCCGTTGTTATCATGGAAGATTACGCGATCAAGATAGCCGCAAGAAGTGTCGCACGCGGCAAAATGATGAATGCAGGGCAGGCTTGTATTGCGCCGGATCATGTTTATGTCCCCCGTGGGAAAACAGATGATTTTATCCGGGAATATGTTGACGCCATAAATGATTTTTATCCAGGCGACGTCACTGATTCAGGCCTGACATCACTGCTCATGGACACAGATATAGACCGCCTGCGGGGATATGTCCGGGATGCTCAGGATAAAGGGGCGCGGATTATTTATCCTTTTGGCGAGAAGCCATTAGAACCTTCTGCCACGGGCCAATTTCCGCCTATTCTGGTAACAGATTGTCAAGAGGATATGCTGCTGATGAAAGATGAACTGTTCGGCCCCATATTGTCGGTTTTGCCCTATGATACGCTTGAGGATTGCCTTGCGCGCATTAATGAACAGCCTCAGCCTCTGGCCCTCTATTTATTTACCAATGATAACAGTTTAATCAATAAAGTTCAGAGGTCGACCTCTTCCGGCGGGCTTTGTATCAATGAAACACTTCTTCATTTTGCTCAGAAAAATTTGCCCTTTGGCGGTGTTGGTCAGAGTGGAATGGGAAGCTATCATGGAAAAACTGGATTTGATACATTCTCTCATTTGAAACCTGTGTATCATCATAGCCGGTTTAATTCCACAAAGATGCTGTATCCACCTTTTCAGCCCCAATTATTAAAAATGCTCAAATTTATTAAGCGATTTGTTTGAGTGATTGGACTTTGAAGGAAGAATATTATGCGCTTTTCTGATTTAGACTCAATTTTTCTTAAGTTAACTCAACCGGATGGTTTATTTCCGGTCGAGGAAAAAAATATCAAGGGAATTTCTTATAAAATATTTGTCAATGGGCCAGATTCTCTACGCGATATTCTGAGCCATAGCA
>JAJRQU010000087.1 GCA_024280095.1 Alphaproteobacteria bacterium
AAGCTTTGCCTGCCGGGCCAAATGATCCGGCTCTATCATATGAGACATCATCAAAAATCCGATGGTATCCATACCCATCTCGCGGGCCTTTTCAATATGCTGTTTCGAGACATCGGCTTCGGTGCAATGGGTGGCAATACGTACAGATCGCACGCCCAGATCATACGCATGACGCAGGTCTTTGACCGTACCAATGCCCGGCAAAAGCAGCGTGGTCAGAACCGCCTTGTCGAGAACCTCTGCCACGGCTTCCAGCCATTCCCAATCCGTGTGCGCGCCAAAACCATAATTGAAACTTGATCCGTTAAGGCCGTCGCCGTGGGCAACTTCAATGGCATCCACGCCTGCCTCATCAAGGGCGCGGGCAATATCCCGCACATGATCAATGCCATACATATGACGGATCGCATGCATGCCGTCCCGTAAGGTCACATCCTGAATATAAAGTTTTTTAGAGGTCATGCGGCGGCTCCAAATTTCAGGGCGGCCAGTTTTTCTGCGGTGCCCAGTGCGGCAGAGGTCATGATATCCAGATTTCCGGCATAGGCGGGCAAATAATGTGCCGCGCCCTCGACTTCCAGATATATGGACGATTTGATACCTTCAAATTCGCCGTAGCCCGGAATTTTAAGGGGATTGTTGGAACCAAAACGTTCAAACTGTACCTTCTGTTTCAGGCGGTAACCGGGGACATAGGATTGGACCTCTGTCACCATATCCATGATTGATTTTTCAATTTCTGCTTCAGGCGCCATTTCGCTCAGGGTAAAAACGGTGTCGCGCATCAGCATTGGCGGTTCCGCAGGATTCAAGATAATAATTGCCTTGCCTTTTCCGGCCCCGCCAACCTTTTCAATGGCAAGGCGCGTGGTTTCGGTAAATTCATCAATATTCGCCCGCGTCCCCGGCCCCGCTGATTTAGAGGAAATACTGGCAATAATCTCAGCATAATAAACCTTGGCAACCCTGCTCACTGCCGCAACGATTGGAATTGTCGCCTGCCCGCCGCACGTCACCATATTGACATTAGGCTCATTCAAATTTTGATCCATATTCACCACCGGCACGGTGTAGGGGCCAATAGCCGCCGGGGTCAGGTCGACAATGACCTTTCCCGCCGCACGGCATACCGCATCATGGTGTTTATGGGCATAGGCCGATGTCGCATCAAAAACGATTTTGATGTCATCCCAAACCTCAAGCTTTTGCAGGCCTTCAATTCCTTCGGAAGTGGTCGCAACCCCCATGCGCTCTGCCCGCGCCAAGCCATCGGACGTGGGGTCAACCCCGACCATGGCCCCCATTGTCAGAATATCACTGGTGCGGATTACCTTGATCATCAAATCAGTGCCGATATTTCCCGGGCCAATGATGGCTACTTTTACCTTGGTCATCTTTTTACCTTTATACAAAAGAAGCTCTGACCGAGCCCAATCCTGATATGCGAAGTTCATAAACGCCGGGGCCGTTAACGCCAACCATGGGGCCAAGGGCACCGGACAGAATGGTATCCCCGGCTTTCAGAGGACGCCCCGCTTCGACCATTGTTTTTGCAAGCCACAATGTCGCATTCAACGGGTTGCCGAGGCAAGCCGCCCCCGCGCCAGTAGAGATCGGCTCCCCCCGATGTTCAATCACCATGCCGCAGAGATGCAGATCAATTTCTGACAGCTCACGGGGCTCAGTACCCAAGACATACAAACCAGATGAGGCATTATCTGCCACCGTATCCATGATTTTAATGTCCCAGTCCGCAATACGGCTGTCAACGATTTCTATTGCGGCAACGGCATAATCAATGGCCTGCATAACATCCGTAATGGTCATATTCTCTTGGGAAAGGTCACCTTTAAGAATAAAGGCAATCTCGCCTTCGACCTTGGGCTGCATCAGGCGATTTAGCGGTATATCTTCACCGTCCACATAAGCCATATCCGCATAAAGCATGCCAAAATCCGGCTGGCCGACGCCAAGTTGTTTCTGCACGGATTTCGCGGTCAAGCCAATCTTGCGGCCCACCAGCCTTCGGCCCTGATCAAGCCAGTATTTTGTATTTATTTCCTGAATGGCATAGCCCGCAGCCACATCATTCGCGTCAATAAAGTCATGAAGCGCGGGGCAGGGCCCTTTATTCTCATGGGAATGCCGCAGCATTTCTGCGGCCTTGACCAGATCTGCCTGACTGGTTTTTGTCATATCTTATCCTTAGAGTTTTACGCAGATATTGCGCATTTCTGTATAAAATTCGAGGCCATGCACCCCGCCTTCGCGGCCAATGCCAGATTGCTTTGACCCACCGAAAGCTGTTCTTAAATCGCGCAGAAACCAGCTATTAACCCAAGTGATGCCACTTTCGACCTGCCCGGCGACACGATGTGCTTTGGAAAGATTCTCCGTCCAGATAGAGCAGGCCAGGCCGTAAACCGTATCATTGGCCCGGGCGATCACCTCATCCTCATCATCAAAGGGCGAAATATGGCAACAAGGGCCAAATATTTCTTCGCGCATAATCGGGCTATCATCATCAAGTCCCGTCCAAATAGTTGGTTCAACCCATGCGCCGTTTGATAGAGCGCCCTCCATATGCGGCACACCGCCGCCCGTAATAATATTGGCGCCCAGTTTTTTGGCCAGATCATAATAACCCAGCACTTTCTCCTGATGTTCCTTGCTGATTAATGGCCCCATATTGGCGGCTTCATCATCTGGCGCACCAAGCTTTAATCCTTGCGCACCTGATTTAAGGCGGGCAACAAATTCATCGAATACAGGGCGTTCAACATAAACCCGTTCTGTCCCCAAACAAACCTGACCACAATTGACAAAAGCCGACCGCATCACGCCTTCGATAGCCTTGTCCATATCGCAGTCCGCAAAAACGATTGCCGGATTTTTACCGCCAAGCTCCATGGAGACATCGCGCATACCCTCGGCAGCCGCCTTCATAATGGCGGTGCCGGTGCTTGTCTCCCCCGTAAAGGTAATGGCGTCCACATCAGCATGTTCGGTCAGATACGCGCCGGCACTATTGGGGCCAAAGCCATTGACCACATTGTAAACGCCCGGCGGCATGCCGGCCTCATTCATCACATCCCCGAGTAATGAGGTGGTCAGCGGGGTTTCTTCCGAGGGTTTCACCACAACCGTATTACCGCAGGCCAGGGCAGGCCCCACTTTCCATGTCATCAAAAGCAAAGGCAGGTTCCACGGAGAGATGACCGCAATGACCCCTTTGGGCGTACGAATGGCATAATTCAAGGCCCCGGCCCCATCCGGCGTTGCCATGGTAAAGGCCTCCGCCGGTTCATTCTTGATGACCTCGGTAAAAGCCTTAAAATTTGCGGCCCCGCGCGGAATATCGATATGACGCGCCAGTGATTTGGGCTTGCCGGTATCCTTGCATTCCGCGTCCAGAAATTCATCAAAGCGGGCATTAATCCCATCAGCAACTTTTATGAGGATGGCAATCCGTTCCTCGGTGGTCATCTTGCCCCAGGGGCCGCGCAATGCATCCTTTGCTGCCAGAACCGCCGCATCCACTTCCGGCTTTAGTCCTTCATGCACCTCACAGATCACAGAGCCATCAACCGGGTTGATATTCTGAAATTTTTTACCCGACGTGCCCGGCGTATAATCGCCATTGATGAAATGCATCACTGCCTTGTTTGACATTCTCTGTCCTTATTTTAATTTAAGTCACAACCGTCATGAAACGGTCATTCAGTTCACGCTCGTAATAGAAAAT
>JAJRQU010000088.1 GCA_024280095.1 Alphaproteobacteria bacterium
GCATCATTCCTGTTCCCTATTTTTATGGTCCACATTTTTTCGGCCAAGATCCATAAGGCTTTTCATTTTACCCATAGTTTCCGCAAGGCCAATAAAAATTGCCTCCCCGATTAGAAAATGACCAATGTTTAATTCCGTAAATTGGGGGATTTCCGCAATGGCCTGCACGGTTTCATAATTCAGGCCATGCCCCGCATGCACTTCAAGATCAAGTGTTTCGCAGAGTGCCGCGCCGCGCCGCAATCTTTCAAGTTCCACCGCCCGCGCATCACCTGTTTTATCCACATAAGTCCCCGTATGAAGTTCCACCTTATGCGCGCCAATATTTTTTGAAGCCCTGATCTGTTCTTCGTCCGGATCAATGAACAGGCTGACACTGATATCAGCCTCCCGTAATTTTAGCACAAAAGGCCTCAAATCATCATAGCCGCGTACCACGTCAAGGCCACCCTCAGTCGTAAGCTCCTGGCGTTTTTCCGGTACAATACAGGCGGAAGCCGGGCGATGCTTTAAGGCAATATCAAGCATTTCAGTCGTGGCGGCCATTTCAAGATTAAGCGGTACGCTCAATTTTTCCATCAGCATATCAATATCATGATCCGAAATATGACGGCGATCTTCCCGTAAATGCGCCGTGATGCCATCTGCACCAGCCGTTTCAGCAAGCAGAGCGGCACTTACAGGATCAGGATGAATGCCGCCGCGCGCATTCCGAATAGTGGCCACATGATCAATATTCACCCCCAAACGTATTTTTCTCATCGTCATTTCATTTATGCCTTCTCTTCACGGCTTCTGCCCGTTTCAAATAACGTGTATGTTTATATTCCCGCACCAGTTTTTCCAAAATCCAATATAGTATAATCCAGACAATCGCCCCCAATAACAAGCCGCCAACAAACATCGGCAAAATAGTAGACTGCAAAAATGGCCCAAGGGTATCCAAAGGCGACCGCAAGATTTCCATTAAGCTGTATCGCCCCAGCGTGTCATTGGTCTGACTCAGGAAATCATCTGCTGCGGATATCCCCAGCAACCAGCAGCCCACATAATATGTGGCGGGCAGAATGATGGGGAAAGTCCACGGGTTACCTATGACCGTCCCCATGGCAGAGGTAAGGATATTTGCTCCTATGAGCCATGCAAACAAGGCGGCCAATAAAAAATGAAACCCTATAAAGGGCGTGAAGGATACGGCGGCCCCACAAGCAAAACCTGCGGCAATCGCATAGGGCGTTCCCGGAATACGCGCCAGCCGGTGCCGAAGATAGCTTGACGCGCGCGTCCAACCGGCAGAAGGCCAAATATATTCTCGGGTTGCCGCGAGTATATGTCTCTTTTTACGGCGTTTAAACAGGTCTTCGTTCCTTTAGTGCTTCATTATATTTTTAGTGAATAAAATTATTTCAACCCTCTGCTACCCGGTTTAATGGCCGGAATTCCGGCTAAATCCGCCGGCAGATTATCTGCTTCATATGAGGCGATTTCAAGTCCGGCCAGTGACACCAGCGGTACGCCAATATCAACAGCACCATCACTGCGGTCGATCAAACAACTGGCGGCAACCACATCACCGCCATATTCTCTAATGACTTTGATACATTCCCGGGATGACAGTCCCGTGGTCACGATATCTTCCGCCATCAGGACACGGGCATTTTTTGGTATCTCGAACCCGCGCCGCAGGCTTAGCCCCGCGCCAACTCTTTCCGTGAAGATGGCCTTAACGCCTAATTGGCGGCCCATTTCATAACCAACCACAACGCCGCCCATGGCCGGCGAGACAACAAGGTCTATCGTAACATCCAAATTTGTCCTGATTTTGTCGGCAAGCGCCTTACATAGTTTCGCACCGACCACCGGATCCATCATGACCCGCGCGCATTGTAAATAACGGGCCGCATGCAAGCCGGAAGAAAGGATAAAATGCCCCTCTAACAAAGCATCTGCCTCTCTAAAAAATCCAAGAACTTCTTCACGGTTCATTCGATCACCTTTTATTCTTAAATTACCTGAAAGCACGTTCAACGGAACTTACGCTTTCGCTCACTCTTAATGCCGCAATTATACTGGTAAGATGTTTAACATCCCTAACTTCAATATCAAGGGCAATCCTGAATAATTCAGGGGCGCGCTCAATAAATTTAATATTACTGATATTACCCTTTCCTGCGCGATCACGGTTAAAACAGCCGCCAATGCCCCGGGGAGATGTTGCAGTAACAATTCAATGCGGCTCACAAAAATAGAATTTTCATCTTCAAGTGACGACCAGGATAAATCAAGCCACGCTTCGGGGGTGTCATTATAAACATCCAGCGATTCGCAATCTATGGTATGAACCATAATTCCTTTTCCCGTTGTCACGATGCCAATGATACGATCGCCCATAATCGGGTGGCAACAATCCGACATATGAACGGCAAGGCCGGGGGTAAGCCCCTTGATGGGAATAGAGCCGCCGCCGGATTTTTTGCTGCTCTGATCGACCATTTTTGCGGGCAAAAGGCTATGTTCACCATTCAACTTAATGCCGGGATATATTGTTTCCAGCACTTTTCGATCCGGCAACTCCCCTTTGCCCACCAATTCATAGACTTCCTGAATTGACTGCAACTGCAGATTCTTAACGCATATTTCCAATGCCTTATTATTCAGCTCACGTTCTTCTATTTGAAAAGCACGCTCAAGCAATGTTTTGCCAAGCATCTGATATTCATCTTTTTTCTTATGGCTTATAAAGCGGCGAATGGCGGCCTTGGCCTTTCCTGTAATTACGAAACCAAGCCAATTCGGGGACGGTTGCTGTGCCTTTGATCGCAGAATTTCCACCTGATCGCCATTACCCAAACGGCTGCGAAGTGGCACGGGATTGCCGTTCACCTTACCGCCAACGCATGTATCCCCCACATCCGTATGAACCGCATAGGCAAAGTCAACCACCGTTGCCCCCTGCGGCAAATTAACCAATTGTCCTTTTGGCGTAAAGCAAAAAACCTGATTTTGATACATGGCGAGCTTGGTATGTTCCAGAAATTCATCCGGGCCATCCGCATGTTCCATGATTTCCAAAAGATCCTTGAGCCACTTATATTGCTCGCCCTCCTGATCAGATGAATGCTGCTTATAGAGCCAATGAGCCGCGACCCCTTTTTCCGCAATAGCATCCATGGCCGATGACCTGATCTGAATCTCAATACGTTTTTTCCTGGGGCCAATCACGGTCGTATGTATGGACTGATAGCCATTGGGCTTGGGCATCGAAATATAATCTTTGATCAAATCCGGTATGGCTTGCCAAATGCTGTGTACTACGCCCAGAGCGCGGTAACATGTTTCGGCATCATCAACAATAATACGAAAAGCAATAATATCCGCCTGATCAGCCAAACTGACATGCCGATATGTCATTTTCCGCCAAATGGAATAAAGCCGTTTTTCGCGGCCAAGAACCTCCGCTTCAATCCCCGCCTCTTCGAGCAGCCGTTCAAGTTCCGATATGACCAGGTCTTTTATGCCGTCCGTACTGGCATGAATTTGCTTCATACGTTTTGTAATTGATTCATAAGCCTCTGGATAAACATGGGGAAAGGCCAGGGCTTCCAGTTCTTCCTTGATTTCCTGCATCCCTATACGTTCTGCAAGCGGCGCGTATATGTCCAATGTTTCCCGGGCGATACGAAGGCGCTTTTCTGGTTTTTTGATATGCTGAAGGGTGCGCATATTATGAAGCCGGTCGGCGAGCTTCACCAACAATATGCGAATATCATGAGACATGGCGAGCAGGAATTTACGAAAATTATCCGCTTGTTTGGCACTTTCCGATGAATATGTCAGCTCAGACATCTTGGTCACGCCATCGACCATTTTGGCAACATCGGCCCCAAATAATTCTTCTATCTGTTCATGGGTTGCAATAGTGTCTTCGATCGTATCATGGAGTAACGCCGTTACGATCGTGTCACAATCCATTTTCATATTTGTCAAGATTCCCGCCACCTCAAGGGGATGGGAAAAATACGCATCACCGCTGGCACGCACCTGTTTTCCATGAACCTTCATTGAAAAAACATAGGCCCGATTCAACATATTTTCATCAATATCCGGGTCATATTCCTTGACCCGTTCCACGAGTTCATATTGCCTTATCAATGCATAATACCCACTTAAAAAACATTTCTTATCTTACTAATCATCTAATACACTAGATAAGCAGAATATGGTTAAAAAAAAGACCCGCAATGAATTTCATCGCAGGTCTTGGTATTTTCTATATACAGAAGAAGAATTATTCAGCTCTCTGCTTTATTCTGCTCACCTAATTTAGAGAACATGGCTTCTGCCTTCATTTCCGCAGATGCCTTAGCCAAGTTTTCTGTGGTTATTTCCTGCTGATTTTCTTCGAGTTTTTTACCAGCAAGCAATAGTGAAATATCATCTTCTTCCGGCTCATCAATTTCTACATTTTTCTGCAAACCATGAATGAGGGATTCTTGCAGTGCCTCTGCGGTAAGCTGCTCTCCGGCAAGTTCCCGAAGCGCAACAACAGGATTTTTATCATTATCCCGTTCCACCAGAATCGGTGCACCTGAGGAAATCTGACGCGCCCTATGGGCCGCCAACAAGACCAGTTCAAACCGGTTTGGTACTTTATCTACGCAATCTTCAACGGTAACGCGTGCCATGCCGTTCTTTCTCCAAATCTATAAGTCCGCGCCACAAGCTAGGCTGCAAAAGCGAACATAATGCCAAACGCGGCTTATACAACCCAAATTCTTATCTGTAAAGCCTGAATATACCATAGTTTTCCAAAATAAAGCATTTGATTATATTTGCCGGATTAACCCCTTATCTTCTTGCGCCGCCAATTCACACGCAAAAGATTGGGCGGTTTTTCCAAAAACCGGATGTATCCATTCAGGACATATATCCATAAGGGGCTTCAAAACGAATAATCTTTCATGCATTCGCGGATGGGGAATGACCATATCCTGAACTTGATGCGTTATATGGCCATCTCCTGCCGCGTTATGCCAATCATCTGGGCCATCATCTGGGGATGGGTAAATACGATCATCATAGGCAATGATATCCAGATCAATGACCCGCGCTTCCCACCTAATACGTCGCGTTCGACCAAGTTTTGTTTCAATGTCATGAAGGTTTTTCAGCAGGTCTTCCGGTGAAAGCCCCGTTTCCACGACGGCGACCGCATTAACAAACCATGGCTGGTCTGATTTTGGCACAGGTTCGGATTCATAAAAATGTGACAAGGCAACGATGTCAATACCCCATGCCGGCATTTCGGCAAGAGCCGCCGCCAGCATTGATCGCGGCGAGGCTAAATTACCATCACTTAAATTACTGCCCAATCCAATAAGAATCATATCTTTTCCCGATAAAACCCGATTTAAAAATAGTTATATGCCAAAGAAATCAGAAATATGCTACAATAGCCTCATATTTTATGTAATTTTTAGGATTTTTGAAATGATGTATTTTCATCCCAACGAAAAGCTGGCTCTATTCATTGATGGTTCCAATCTATTTGCCACCGCCAAGGCTTTAAGTTTCGACATTGATTATAAAAATTTAAGAAAATTCTTCTCGGAAAAGGGCATATTGTTACGGGCTTATTATTACACGGCTCTATTGGAGGATCAGGAATATTCGCCGCTGCGTCCCCTGGTCGATTGGCTGGATTACAATGGTTTCACCCTGATCACCAAGCCAACCAAGGAATTTACCGATAGCCGGGGTGAAAACAAAAATCAAAGGCAATATGGATATGGAGCTTGCCATTGATATGATGGGCATGGCCGACCATGTAGATCATATGGTGCTCTTTTCCGGTGACGGTGACTTCAGGCGTCTGGTCGAAGCCGTACAGCGCAAAGGGGTTCGCGTCACGGTCATCAGCAGCACAAAAACCTCCCCGCCCATGATCGCAGATGAACTGCGCAGGCAAGCCGATAATTTCATAGAATTATCCGATCTGGACGGCGATTTTGGTCGTCCGTCTCAAGCGAACCTTAATCATGACGGCCACCATTCCCATGATTCATCTGGGCCAAAAGATGGACAAGATTAATGTCAACATCCGCGGTTAAAGCCGCCTTCATGGCGGGTGATGCCCCTGAAAACTGTAAAATTTGCCCGCGCCTGACCGATTTTCGGGCGCAAAACAAGAAAAAACACCCAACCTTTTACAATGGCCCCGTGCCCTCCTTTGGTGATCCTGATCATGAATTGCTGATTGTTGGCATGGCGCCGGGCATGAAGGGGGCCAATCAAACCGCCCGGCCTTTTACCGGAGATTATGCCGGTGATTTGCTATTTGCCACTTTAGCCAAATTTGGCTATACGGACGGCATATATAAATCCGTGGCCAGCGATGGCTTGAGCTTAAAAAATACGCTCATTACCAATGCGGTGCGCTGCGTGCCGCCGCAAAATAAAACGGTCGCCGAAGAAGAAGATAATTGCCGGCCTTTTTTGATTAATCAGATTAACAATTCATCACGGCTTCGTATCGTCCTTGCCCTTGGGCTGGTGGCGCATAATTCTGTTTTGCGCACATTCGGCAAGAAAAAATCCGCCTTTAAATTTTCCCATGGTGCCCTTCATCCACTGGGCGATAATTTTGGCAAGGATATTACCCTGATCAACAGCTATCATTGCTCGCGTTATAACACCAATACCAAACGATTAACCACGAAAATGTTCGAAGATGTCTTCCAGAAAATAGACGGTTTTTTAACCCTAGGGAATTGAGAAATAATATGAAATATATCATTGCTTTAACGGCGGCCCTTTTCATCGGCTTAACCAATATTCTATTCGCGCAGAACCAATATGATTCTGTGGAAATAAAAACCATAAAAGTGGATGATGGCCTCTATATGCTTCAGGGGGCGGGCGGCAATATCGGTATTTCTTCGGGGGTAGATGGTATTTTCATGATTGATGATCAATTTGCCCCGCTGACCCCCAAAATCTTGGCGGCGATCAAAGAAATCTCCCCTAAGCCTGTAAAATTTGTGATCAATACCCATTGGCATTTTGACCATACCGGCGGGAATGAAAATCTTGGTAAGGATGGCGTGATTATCGTCGCCCATGACAATGTTTATAAAAGACTCAATAGCGACCAGTTCATGAAAGATTTCAACATGAATATTCCCGCAGCCCCAAAGGCTGCTCTGCCTGTGGTAACCTTTAATGACAGGGTTTCCTTCCATATGAACGGCCTTGAAATACAGGCCCAGCATTTTGCCAACGCCCATACGGACGGCGATAGCGTGATATTCTTCAAAAATAAAAATACGATCCATACCGGCGACATATTCTTTAATGGCTTTTACCCCTATATTGATAGCGGCACAGGTGGCTCCATATACGGCATGATAAAAACAGTGAAACATATCCTCGGCCAGATTGATGATCAGACAAAAATCATTCCCGGCCATGGCCCGCTGGCAAATAAACAAGATTTACAGAATTACCAACATATGCTGGCCGAGGTCGTGAAAAGTCTGGAGCCTTTGGCGCAAGAAGGATTGCCCCTCGAAGAAGCCATCAAACGTGATCCCTTAAAGAACCTGAATGAAACATGGGGTGGTGGGTTTTTGAAACCTGAAAAATTTATTGAAATAATTTACGCAACCATTCAAAAGCATACAAAAAAATAAAAACGTAAAATACTGTTCATCCATCATTCACTTTTAAAAAGCTATAGTTATTTCACGATGCAGGTGAGACTGAAAAATATGAAGGAGCTGAAAGATGGGTAACATTAACCGAACGATTAAAACCACCATATTTATATTGGGGCTAACAATATTCGGGCTGGCCCCGGCAGCACAAGCCTTGGCAGATCCAAAACACAATAAACAACGTAGCCACAATGGGTACAACAATTACGACAAAAAACATGGCTGGCAGTATAATTATAATCGCCCCCATTCACGTGACCATCGCTGGCGCTATAAAAATCGCTATAACAATCCGCATAGGGGCAACGAAGTTATTTTTGGCATGCTCGCAGGGGGCTTACTCTTCCATGCCATCACCAAAAATCAGCGCAATTACGGCCGGACGGTTTACGTACAACAACAGCCCGTCCTTGTGCAGCCCAGACAGCAACAATGGACCCAGAAACAACCGGTTCATTCACAAAATATGGCACAAAATACGGCACAAAATAATAATGCCTCCTGCCTGCAGGTACGTGAATATCAAACCACCATTACCGTCGGCGGGCAGAGCGTGCCGGCATACGGTCAATCCTGCCTGCAGCCTGATGGTTCATGGAAACTCGGCCCTGCTATTCCAGAACCCGGTTATTAACCTGCCCTCTCTTCCCTCCTAGGCTCCCTCACTTCGGGAGCCTTTTTTTGCTCAAAGCCCTATATTTCCCGCGCCTCCCTAACGCCTTTCATGGCCATTAGCGCGGGGCGGATGTCGGAAGAAACTTTGTATTTGTCTTTAAGTTCGATGTCGATGTCATATTCATCTTCGTCCGTGACATTTATTTTAAAAGTGATATAGCCGCGCCCGCCTTTGTATTTTTCCAGCAGGTCATGAATGGCGGCGATGGGGCTTTCATCGGTCAGGAATATTTCGAGGCCCTTGGCGGCGGCGGCGGCGACATCCTCTATGGCCGCGAAGCTTTTGGCGGTAACCCGCAGACCTTTTTCCGGGTGGATGCTGGCTTCGACCGTCGTGATAACGGATTGAGCCACCTGTAAAACCTCGTCCGCGCTATCGAGCAATTCGGAAAACACCATACATTCAAAGCCGCCAAAAGCGTCAGACAGGCCGATGAAGGCAAATTTCTTGCCGCGTTTGTTTTTCATGATGCGGATATTCTGAATGGTTCCGGCAAGCCGAACCGTTACCCCGCCGCGCGCTTTACGTTCAAGTTCGACAGACGGCGTGATTTTGTGCCGCTCCAGAACTTGGGTATAGGCATCAAGGGGATGGGCGGACAGATAAAAACCGATGGCTTCTTTTTCATAATTCAACCGTTCGATCAATTGCCAATCTATCATATCCGGCATGGCCAATGCCTGATCCGATACCGCATCACCGAACAGATTAACCTGATTGCTGTTGCGTTGTTCGGTGGCGGAACTGGCTTGTTTCAAGACCATTTCGACTGAGGCCAGCATCTGTGCGCGGTTGGGATTAAGGCCGTCAAAGGCCCCGGCTTTCGCCAGATTCTCCAAGGCGCGTTTATTGATATGTTTGGTATCAAGCCGGCGGCAAAAATCCGCCACATCCTTGAAGGGGCCATTTTCCTTGCGTTCGGCAATCAGGCCTTCCATGGCACCGGCCCCGACATTTTTCAGGGCCGCCAAACCATATCGCACACCGCGCAAAATACCGTCACTTTTTGCCCCGCCCACGTTATCCTCGTCTTTTTTACCCGCGATCACTTCCACGGAAAATTCAACTTCGGATTTATTAATATCGGGCGGCAGAATTTCCAGCCCCATGGCTTTTACTTCTTGTTTGAAAATGGCTAATTTATCCGTATTAGTCAGGTCAAGCGACATGATAGCCGCCATGAATTCCGCCGGATAATTGGCTTTGAGGTAAGCCGTATGATAAGAGATCAAGGCATAGGCCGCCGCGTGGCTTTTGTTAAAACCATAGCCGGCGAATTTTGCCACCTGATCAAAAATACTGGCCGCTTGCTTTGCATCAACACCCTTTTTATCTGCGCCCTCCTGAAAACGGGCGCGCTGTTTATCCATCTCTGCGGCAATTTTTTTACCCATGGCGCGGCGCAAAAGATCCGCCTCCCCCAAAGAATAATCCGCCAGAATTTGCGCGATCTGCATGACCTGTTCCTGATAGATAATCACGCCGTAGGTTTCGGTCAGAATTCCTTCGAGTAAAGGATGCAGATAATCCGGTTTCTCTTCGCCGTGCTTGCACGCAATATAGCGCGGAATATTATCCATAGGCCCCGGACGATACAGCGCAACAACCGCTATGATATCCTCAAAACTATCGGGTTTTAACTGGGACAACACATTCTGCATGCCGCTGCTCTCCAGTTGGAACACGCCGGTGGTCTTGCCGCTGCTGAATAATTCGTAGCTTGCCTTATCATCAAGCGCGATTTTTTCCAAATCAACATGAATATCCCGCACGGCGATATTCTCAATCGCCTTGGCCAGAACGGTCAAAGTTTTCAGACCCAGAAAGTCAAATTTCACCAGTCCGGCCTGCTCAACATATTTCATATTAAACTGAGTCACCGGCATATCAGACTTGGGGTCACGGTACAGTGGCACCAGTTGATCAAGGGGCCGATCCCCGATCACCAACCCCGCTGCATGGGTTGAGGCATGACGGTTCAGGCCTTCTAATTGCAAAGCCATTTTAATAAGATGGGCCGTGGAAGGGTCATTATCCCGTTCATAGCGTAATTTTACTTCGCTTTTCAGGGCCTCGGCCAGGGTCATGGGATTGGCGGGATTGATCGGAATTAATTTCGACAGCCGGTCTACCTGACCATAAGGCATCTGAAGCACGCGGCCCACATCGCGGATTACCGCCTTGGCCTGAAGCTTTCCAAAGGTGATGATCTGCGCCACTTGGGCCTCGCCATATTTCTCTTGCACATATTTAATCACCCGTTCGCGTTTGTCCTGACAAAAATCAATATCAAAGTCAGGCATGGATACCCGGTCAGGATTAAGAAAACGCTCAAACAAAAGGCCAAAACGCAAGGGGTCAAGATCGGTAATCATCAAGGCCCAGGCCACCACAGATCCCGCCCCGGATCCCCGGCCCGGCCCCACCGGAATATTATTTTTCTTTGACCATTGGATAAAGTCGGCAACAATCAGGAAATAACCCGGAAAGCCCATTTGATTGATGATTTTCAGTTCAAATTTTATACGTTCCCAATAGGGCTTGGCCAAGTCCTTTTGTGCTTCCGGCCCCTCTTCGCCGTTATAGACATGGGCCATCAGTCGCACTTCAAGGCCTTCATGGGCCATTTCTTCCAGGGCGTCTGCCTCACTGGCAGAACCATCCGTGAAATTCGGCAGGATCGGATCAACTGTCGGCACCTTAAAGGCACATCTCTGGGCGATAACAACCGTATTGTGAATGGCCTCGGGCAGGTCGGCAAAAAGTTCCGTCATTTCCTCTGCCGATTTGAAATAATGTTCCGGCGTTAATTTGCGCCGGTCATCC
>JAJRQU010000089.1 GCA_024280095.1 Alphaproteobacteria bacterium
AAATGCCACAGAATAAAGCTGTCGATTGTGCCAAAGGCCAATTCGCCCTTTTGCGCTCTCTTTCGGGCACCCGCGACATTATCCAATATCCATTTGATTTTTGTTGCGGAAAAATAAGGATCCAGCAACAGGCCGGTTTTTTCCGAAATCATGTCTTCATGGCCCTCCTCCTGCATTTTCCGACATAAATCCGCCGTCCGGCGATCCTGCCAGACAATCGCGGGATAAATCGGCTCGCCCGTTTTTCGGTCCCAGATTAAAGTGGTCTCGCGCTGATTGGTAATGCCAATGGCAGAGGGAACCACGCCGTCCGGCATTTTTTTCACCATTTTTTCTAGGGCCTGCCTGACCACATCCATGACGGATTTGATGATCTCCATACCATCATGCTCGACCCAGCCATCATTTGGGAAATATTGGGTAAATTCTTTCTGGCAGGAAACCTGCAATTCCCCCTGTTCATCAAAAATCATGGCGCGGCTGCTGGTGGTGCCCTGATCAATAGCCATCAAATAATGTGTCACTTGTAACTCCCTATTGTGAAATTCCCTATTGGGCGTAATATACAATGACTATTCAAAATTTCATGCATCAAATATGGGCATCAAATATGAGCATCGATAAATGACAGATTATGACCTGTTGATCATTGGCGGCGGCATTAACGGGACGGGCATTGCGCGGGACGCTGCGGGGCGCGGCCTGAAAGTCCTGTTGGTGGAAATGTCCGATCTGGCGTCGGCGACATCATCCAAAAGCACCAAGCTCATTCACGGGGGGCTGCGTTATCTTGAATATTTCGAATTTCTGCTTGTCCGAAAAGCCCTGAATGAGCGGGAGATATTATTGCGGGCCGCCCCCCACATCATTCATCCCTTAAAATTCATCCTGCCCCATGAAAAACACCTGCGGCCCAAATGGATGATCCGCATCGGGTTATTTTTATATGACCATCTGGGCATCCGCACCAGCCTCGGAAAATCACGGCAAATCAAAATTCAGGCGGGCAGCAGCCCCCTGCATCCCCGTTTTACCGATGCCTTCACCTATTATGACTGCTGGGTTGATGATGCGCGGCTGGTGATCCTGAACGCGCGGGATGCCAAAGATCTGGGCGCGGAAATTTTAACCCGGACGCGCTTTGTCTCGGCCCAAAACAAGGGCGATCACTGGCAGGCTGAAATTACTTCTGAAAAGAACGGAAAACAGACCATCACGGCAGCGGCGATTGTCAATGCGGCGGGGCCATGGGTGTCTGACATCATCAATGACGGCCTGTCACTGCCGGCCCATAATCGCCTCAGGCTGGTTAAAGGCAGCCATATCATCGTGCCCAAATTATTCGGGGGGGATGAGGCTTATATCCTGCAGAATGAGGATGGCCGGATTATTTTCGCTATTCCTTATCAGACAAACTATACCCTTATCGGCACCACTGACGTGCCCTATGAAGGTGATCCGGCAGAGGTCGCTATATCTGATGATGAGGTTGACTATTTATGCCATCATATCAATAAGTATTTCAAGCCAAGTTTGCCGCACGGTAATCCTCTGTCGGCGGATGATGTGGTCTGGCATTATGCCGGTGTCAGGCCGCTTTATGACGATACAACAAAAGAGGCCAGCGCGGTCACGCGGGATTTTGTTCTGGCCCTGCGCCAGGATATGCGACAGGATAGCAGAAACGGTGATAAAGGCGCGCCGCTCCTATCCATCTTTGGCGGAAAAATAACCACTTACCGGTATTTGGCTGAAAAATCCTTGGAAAAACTGGCAGAATTCTTCCCTGAAATGGCAGGGCCCTGGACAGCGAGCGCGCCGCTGCCCGGCGGCAATATCCCCGGGGGAAATATGGAAAAATTCATTCGGAATAAACAGCAAAAATATCCTTGGCTGGATAAAGACCTCTGCGCAAGATACGCCCATCATTATGGCAGCCGCATGGATGATATGCTGGATAAAGAAAGTTTGAACGCGGTTCTTATCGGCCCCGGGCTTTATGATTTTGAGGCAGATTTTCTCATCACCCGGGAATGGGCCATGACGCCTGAAGACATCCTGTGGCGCAGAACCAAACTCGGCCTTGACTGGTCGGATCAGGATGTTAAAAATCTTGAACAATGGTTAAAGAAAAATAGCGCGCGCTAAAAAAAACGGCCCCTTACAGGGCCGCTTGTTAGAGCATTATACTGCCAGAATCACATATGGATGGCTCTGCCATCGGTGGCCATCGCCGCTTCGCGTACCGCTTCGGTTTCGGTAGGATGGGCGTGGCAGGTATAGGCAATATCTTCTGCCGTCAGGCCTTTTTCCACAGCCAGCGTTAATTCGGCGATCATATTGCCCGCATCGGCCCCAATGATATGGGCCCCCAAAATCTTGTCACTAACGGCGCAGCTGAGGATTTTAACAAAACCATCGGTCTGGCGGTTTGCTTTTGCGCGGCTGTTGGCGGTGAAAGGAAATTTACCGGCGTTATAGGCCGTGCCCGCCGCCTTTAAGGCTTCTTCGGTTTTGCCGACGCTGGCCACTTCGGGCATGGTATAGATCACGCCGGGGATCGCATCATAATTCACATGACCCGCAAAACCCGCGATAATTTCAGCCACTGCCGCGCCTTCGTCTTCGGCTTTATGGGCCAGCATCGCGCCGCGCACCACATCACCGATGGCATAAATACCTTTGACGTTGGTCTGGAAATGATCGTCAATTTCCACTTGGCCCCGATCGGTCATTTTAACACCGGCTTCTTTTAGGCCAAGGCCTTGCGTATAGGGTTTGCGGCCCACAGCCACCAGAACCGCATCACATTTAATCTGCTCTGCCGCCCCGCCAGCAGCAGGTTCGACGGCCACACTCAGGGAAGTTTTGGTCTTTTTAACGCCGGTCACTTTGGATTTCAATTTGAATGTGAAACCTTGTTTTTTTAAAATTCTGGCAAAAGTCTTGCTGACCTCGCCGTCCATTTCCGGCGTTATGCGGTCCATGAATTCAACGACCGTAACCTCTGCCCCAAGGCGTTGCCAGACAGAACCTAATTCAAGACCAATAACACCGCCGCCAATGACCACCAGATGTTTTGGCACTTTTTTCAGGCTAAGCGCGCCCGTTGAGGACAGAATTCGTTTTTCGTCAATATCTATGCCGGGCAAATCCGCCACTTCGGAGCCGGTGGCAATGACAATATTCTTGGCTGACAATAACCGCTCGCCGCCCGCGCGCGGGGTAACTTTAACGGAACCTTTGCCCGTGATAGTGCCGCGTCCTTCGATATAATCAACTTGATTTTTCTTGAGCAAATAAGCCACGCCGTCGGTAAGGCTCTTAACCGTTTCCTCTTTTGAGGCCATAAGTTTGGCAATATCAATGGTGACTTTACCGGTTGTAATACCAAACTGGCCCATGCCATGATTGGCCTCATCAAATAATTCCGACGCATGGAGCAAAGCCTTGGACGGGATACAGCCCACATTCAGGCAGGTACCGCCAAGGGTGCCGCGCATTTCAACGCAGGCGACCGTCAAGCCCAATTGCGCCGCCCTGATTGCCGCGACATATCCGCCCGGCCCGCCGCCAATGATGACCACATCAAAATTATCAGACATTCTTCATTCCTTATTAAATACGAGACAATTATAAATCTAAAACAAGACGTTGCGGGTCTTCCAGACATTCCTTCACCCGCACAAGGAAGGTCACGGCCCCTTTGCCGTCCACCACGCGGTGATCATAGCTGAGCGCCAGATACATCATGGGCTTGATTACCATCTGACCTTTTTCAACCATGACCCGTTCCTTGATGGCATGCATGCCCAAGATACCGGATTGGGGCGCATTCAAAATCGGTGAGGACAGGAGAGAGCCAAAAATGCCGCCATTTGAAATGGTGAAGGTGCCGCCCTGCATTTCATCCATGCCAAGCTTGCCGTCACGGGCGCGGCCCCCCAGACGGACAATTTCCTTTTCAATTTCGGAAAAGCTGCGGTCCTGACAATCGCGGACAACCGGCACCACAAGACCTGCCGGCGTGCTGGCCGCAATCCCAACATGGTAATAATTTTTATAGACAATGGCATCATCGCGCACTTCCGCATTGACCTCGGGAATTTCTTTCAAGGCCTGAACGCACGCCTTAACAAAGAAAGACATGAAGCCTAATTTTGAGCCATGTTTCTTTTCAAACATCTCTTTATATTGATTGCGCAGGCCAATGACCGCCGACATATCCACCTCGTTATAAGTGGTCAGCATGGCCGCCGTATTCTGGGCATCTTTCAAACGTCTGGCAATCGTTCGGCGCAGCCGCGTCATGGGGACAATTTCTTCTGTTGGCATTGCTTCTTGAGGGGCCGGAGCTGCGGCTACCGGCGGAGGCGATGCGCCATGATCCAGAAAATTGAGCACATCGGCCTTGGTCACCACACCATCCGGGCCGGTGCCGGTAATCTTGCTCAAATCCACGGCTTTATCCGCCGCAATTTTCGCCGCAGAGGCCCGAACGCCGCTGGATGCTGAAGCCGGCGCAGTTTGATCAGCAGGCGCTTTGGGGGCTGGGCTGGCATCAGGCTGTTTTGCTGTTGTGGCCGTAGGAGCCGTTTTGCCGTGGGCCGTTTCATCTATGATGGCCAATAGTGCGCCAACTTCGACCGTCTCGCCTTCTTGCGCCGCAATTTGTGTTAAGGCACCGCTTGTTGTCGCGTTAACTTCCAAGGCAACCTTATCGGTTTCCAGTTCACATATGGGTTCATCAACCGCAACCGCATCCCCAACAGCTTTAAACCATTTGCCAACGGTTGCTTCTACGACTGATTCGCCCAATACCGGGACATGGATTTCGATGGCCATAAGCCCTACTCCTTTTAAGTCTATATTTTTTAATTCGGGTCGATTAAACCCTATTATTTTACTGTTAAAGCCTGATTCACGAGGTCTTTCTGTTGTTGAATATGACGGCTCATTTGACCTGTCGCAGGAGACGCTGCGGGATTACGGCCCGCATATTTCGCCCGCTTTGGCGTTATGCCACATTCGTTCAGACTTTCTTCAAGCAGGGGTTCAATATATGACCATGACCCCATATTCTTCGGTTCTTCCTGACACCAGACCACGGTTTTTACATTTTTAAAGCGCGATAATTCTTTGATAATCGCTTCATTGGGATAGGGATATAATTGCTCAACCCGCATTAAATAGGTATCTGACACTTCCCGCTTATCGCGTTCTTCGAGCAGATCAAAATAAACTTTGCCGGAACAGAAAATAACCCGTTTGATATCCTTGTCCTTTTTAAGCTTGATGCTTAGGTCAGGATCACTTTCTGCCGTATCCCATAAAAGACGATGGAATTCCGTATTTTCTCCCATATGGGATAATTCAGACACGGACATTTTATGACGCAGCAATGATTTTGGCGTCATGAGAATCAAAGGCTTACGAAATTTCCGTTTCATTTGGCGGCGCAGAATATGGAAATAATTGGCCGGGGTTGTACAATTGGCCACCTGCATATTATCTTCGGCGCATAATTGAAGATACCGTTCCAGCCTTGCACTTGAATGTTCCGGCCCCTGTCCTTCATAGCCATGGGGCAATAGAATGACCAAACCGCTCATGCGCAGCCATTTTGCCTCGCCCGAAGAAATAAACTGGTCAAATATCATTTGCGCGCCATTGGCAAAATCACCAAATTGCGCTTCCCATAAAACAAGGGCGTCCGGCTCGGCCATGGTATAGCCATATTCAAAACCCAAAACGCCAACCTCTGACAAGGCGCTGTCAATAACCTCAAAAGTCGCATGGGGATCACTGCCATCCGATACATGGCGCAACGGCGTGTAGCGATCTTCGGTTTCCTGATCAATGAAAACAGAATGACGGTGCGAAAATGTTCCGCGCTGACTATCCTGGCCCGAAAGGCGAACCCGGTGGCCTTCGCGAATTAAGCTGCCAAAGGCCAAGGCCTCCGCCGTTGCCCAGTCAATATTGCTGCCCGTATCAAACATGGCCGCTTTGGCATTCAGGATGCGCTGCAAGGTTCGGTGAACCTTAAATCCATCCGGCACGGCGCATAATGTCCGGCCAATCTGTTGCAATTCATCCGTATGTACGCCCGTGCCCGCAGACCGCCTCACATCGTCGCAATCTCTTTCATAACCGGACCAGCGACCGGCGAACCAATCCGCCTTACCCACTTTATATAACGCTGCTGCCTTCATTTCCACATCAAGATAATTATAGACATCCTTAACCATCTGATCTGATTGCTCCTGCGTAATCAGACCTTCCCGGATCAGACGCTGCGCATAAAGATGGCGGGTCGTTTTATGGTTTTTAATGCGCTTATACATTAAAGGCTGCGTGAAAGAGGGCTCATCCCCTTCATTATGACCAAAGCGGCGATAACAGAACATATCCACCACCACATCAGACTTAAATCTTTGACGAAATTCCGTGGCCAGCTTCATCACATAGACCACCGCTTCCGGGTCATCTCCGTTCACATGGAACACAGGTGCCTGAACCGCCTTTGCCATATCCGAGGGATAGGGGGAAGAACGGGAATAATGGGGCGCCGTGGTGAAGCCGATCTGATTATTCACAATCACATGAATAGTGCCGCCGGTCTGATAGCCTTTCAGCTCGCTGAAGGCAAAACATTCCGCCACAAGGCCCTGACCTGAAAAAGCCGCATCCCCGTGGAGCAGCAGGGTCAATACGCTATTGCCCGTGGTATCATGCCGATGGGTTAATTTTGCGCGGGTTTTACCCAGAGCCACGGGATTAACCGCCTCCAGATGGGACGGGTTGGGCGTCAGGGATAGATGCACATCATTGCCGTCAAAGGAACGGTCGGAAGAAGCCCCCAAATGATATTTCACATCTCCAGACCCTTCCACATCGTCGGGCTTATAAGACCCGCCGTGAAATTCATGAAAAATTGCCCGGATCGGCTTGCTCATGACATTGGCTAATACATTCAGCCGGCCCCGGTGAGGCATGCCAAGGATAATATCTTCCACGCCGTTCTGTCCGCCCGTCTTGATGATCGCTTCGAGCGCCGGAATAAGCGCCTCCGCCCCATCAAGGCCAAACCGTTTGGTGCCAATATATTTTTTTGCCAGATATTGCTCAAAGCCTTCGGCTTCCGTCAGCTTCTGAAGAATGGCGAGCTTTCCCTCATTGGTAAAATGAATAATATTATCCCGTCCCTCGATATGGGACTGAATCCAGGCCTTCTCCTCAGGCTCATTGATATGCATGAATTCAACGCCGACATTTGAACAATATGTCCGCTCCAATATGGCCAGAATTTCGCGCAATGTTGCCGACTCCAGCCCCAAGACATTATCAATGAAGATGGGCCGATCCATATCATCCGGGCCAAAGCCATAGGTGGCCGGGTCAAGTTCGGTCTGCTGGGGACGTTCTTCTAGTTCAAGCGGATCAAGTTTGGCATGCAGATGGCCGCGCACGCGGTACGTGCGGATCAACATCAAGCCGCGGATACTATCCAATGTCGCCGATCGTATCTCGGCCTCGGACGCGGTGCCTTTTTTCTTCTGATGCGGCGCGGTATCAATGTAACCCGGATCCAGAGCAGATATATAATCATCCTCTGACGATTTTACCTTATGATCCCAGCTGGGCCGGGCCCAGGAGGCGGCCGGTTTTTCTATGCCGGCATTTAACAAGGCCTTGGCATCTTCCGCCAGACTGTCAAAATAATCGCTCCAGGAACTATCCACGGACGACGGGTCTTTGGTGTAGCGGGCAAATAATTCTTCGACAAAGGCTCCGCTGGAACCATTTATCATACTTTCTGTATCCAGATCGCTATTCATATATCAGGCTCGTATGTTGTTGGGTCAGGGTGCAATTTCCAACTGCACCCTATCCTTAGCTGATTAACCTTTCAAAACTCCTAACAGCGTCGTTCCAAGTTCTGCTGGAGACTCTGTTACGGTAATGCCTGCGCTTCTCATGGCTTCGATTTTATCCTCAGCGCCGCCTTTGCCGCCGGATACAATAGCGCCCGCATGACCCATCGTCCGGCCCGGAGGCGCTGTGCGTCCGGCAATGAAGCCAACCACAGGCTTCTTGGTTTTGGAGGCTTTGAGGAATTCTGCGGCTTCTTCTTCTGCTGAACCGCCAATTTCACCGATCATGATAATTGAATCCGTATCATCATCACCAAGAAAGCCTTCAAGCACGTCAATGAAATTAGTGCCATTCACAGGATCACCGCCAATGCCCACGCAGGTGCTTTGGCCTAATCCAACAGCCGTGGTCTGGCCCACAGCTTCATAGGTCAATGTACCGGAGCGCGACACAATGCCGACGCGGCCCGGATTATGGATATGACCCGGCATAATACCAATTTTACATTCTCCTGGCGTAATAACGCCGGGGCAATTGGGGCCAACCAGACGGGTTTTTGAGCCTTCGAGGGCGCGTTTGACTTTAACCATATCCAATACCGGAATACCTTCGGTGATACAGACCGCAAGGGCGATGCCCGCATCAATGGCTTCCAAAATAGCGTCCGCAGCGAAAGGCGGCGGCACATAGATAACCGTTGCATTCGCACCTGTGCGTGAAACCGCTTCTTCAACCGTGTTATAGACCGGCAAATCAAGATGCGTGGTGCCGCCTTTGCCGGGGGTCACGCCGCCGACCATTTTCGTGCCATATGCAATGGCCTGTTCGGAATGGAAAGTGCCTTGTGCGCCGGTAAAGCCCTGACATATTACTTTGGTTTGTGCATTAATAAATATAGACATCAAGACGCCTCCTTCACAGCATTGACAACTTTTGTAGCGGCATCGCCCATATCGTCAGCAGATATAATTGGCAACCCACTGTCGGCCATGATTTTCTTGCCCAGTTCAACGTTCGTCCCTTCAAGACGCACCACAAGCGGAACGGAAAGCGATACTTCCTTCGCCGCCGCCACAACACCCTCGGCAATCACATCACAGCGCATAATACCGCCGAAGATATTGACCAATATGCCTTCGACATTACTGTCACTGAGGATGATTTTAAAGGCCTCGGTCACCCGTTCTTTGGTCGCGCCGCCGCCAACGTCAAGGAAGTTGGCCGGTGAGCCGCCTTTCAGTTTGATAATGTCCATGGTCGCCATGGCAAGGCCCGCCCCATTGACCATACAGCCAATGCTGCCGTCCAGCTTGATGTAATTCAATTCATGCTTGGCCGCTTCCAATTCCATGGGGTCTTCTTCATCAGGGTCGCGTAATTCAACAATGTCCGGATGACGGAATAAGGCATTGCTATCGAAACCCATTTTGGCATCCAACACAATGATGTCACCATCCGTTGTCACCACAAGAGGGTTAATTTCCAGCATAGCGGCATCTTTGGCCATGAAAGCCTCATAAAGCGTTGCGATGACCTTGGCCGCTTTGCCAGCAGTTTTACCTTCAAGCCCCAGACCAAAGGCCACCTTACGGCAATGAAAGCCCGAAAGACCAGAAGCCGGATCAATGGAAATCGTCACAATCTTCTCAGGTGTTTGCGCCGCCACCTCTTCGATGTCCATGCCGCCTTCTGATGACGCCATGATCGCCACACGGCTTGTAACGCGATCAACCAGAATACTGACATAAAGCTCATTGGCAATATCACAGCCGTCTTCGATATAGACGCGCTTGACTTCCTTGCCCTCGGGCCCGGTTTGATGCGTGACCAACGTCATGCCAATAATTTCGCCCGCAATTTTCTTCACGTCAGCGATAGATTTGACAACTTTAACGCCGCCGCCTTTTCCGCGTCCTCCGGCGTGAATTTGTGCTTTGACAACCCACACTGGGCCGCCCAGGTCCTTAGCGATCTGTTCCGCTTCCTGCGCGGTATAAGCAACGCCGCCCCGGGATACGGGGGCACCGAACGCCTTGAGCAGGCTCTTCGCCTGATATTCATGAATATTCATTTATCTCAAACCTTCTATATTTGTTTATCAAAAATCATACAAGTGTCGGGTCAATGGCTTTAACGGCATCAATCAAGCCCTGTACAGCGGCAACAGAATGATCAAATCCTGCTTGTTCTTCTTCGTTCAACTCTATCTCTACAATTTTCTCAACGCCATTCTCGCCGATCAATACCGGCACGCCGACATACATACCGTCAACGCCATATTCACCATTCAATTCAACGGCGCAAGGCAGCAGGCGGCGCTTGTCTTTCAGATAAGATTCCGCCATGGCAATGGCGGCCGTGGCCGGCGCATAATAAGCCGATCCGGTTTTCAAGAGACCAACAATTTCTGCACCGCCGTCACGGGTGCGCTGAATGATCTGATCCAGTTTTTCCTGACTCGTCCAGCCCATTTTCACCAGATCCGGGATCGGTATCCCCGCAACCGTGGAATAACGCGCCAAGGGCACCATGGTATCGCCGTGACCGCCAAGGACAAAGGTATTAACATCTTCAACGGAAACATTGAACTCTTCGGCAAGGAAAGACGTAAAACGGGCCGAATCCAAGACACCGGCCATGCCAACAACTTTTTTGGCGGGCAAGCCTGAGAATTTCTGCAACGCCCAAACCATAACGTCGAGCGGGTTGGTGACACAAATAACAAAAGCATTTGGCGCATTATCGCGGATGCCTTCACCTACCGATTTCATCACTTTCAAATTAATGCCCAGAAGATCATCCCGGCTCATGCCCGGCTTGCGCGGCACGCCGGCTGTTACGATAACAACATCCGCATCCTTGATATCTGCATAATCATTGGCACCCGACATGGCCGCATCATAACCCTCAACGGTCGAGGATTGCGCCAGATCAAGCGCCTTGCCCTGCGGCAGGCCTTCGGCAATATCAAAGATGACTACATCGCCCAGTTCTTTTAGGCCTGCGAGATGGGCCAAGGTGCCCCCGATTTGTCCGCCGCCAATAAGTGCAATTTTTTTACGTGCCATTATGAATATACTCCTGAATTTGTTTTTTAAAGAATAGGGCCTATATGATTAATTATGGTTAATTCGCATAAAGAATACCGATCGGTACATAAACTGCGAAATTTTTTCACCTTAATTTCATGTAGCGCGATTTAGCGGGTCGCGCAACCGTTTCTGTCCTTATTTTCATATTAAATGTCCTAAAAAATTACGCTTACTATAAAAACAAGTCCCTAACATAAATTTAATGTCGCGGATATTATCCGAAGTGGCCTACACCGCATGGCCTTTTGCCAGATATTCCTCGCTCTGCATTTCCATCAGGCGCGATACGGTACGCTGAAACTCGAAGTGGCCGTTGCCCTCTTTGTAGAGTTCCGCTGCAGCCACTTCCGCACAACAGAAAAATTTGACATTATTTTCATAAAGCACATCAATGAAGGTTACAAAACGCTTGGCTTCGTTTCTATTTTCCGGGCCAAGGCGCGGAATGCCCACCATAATCACCGTATGATATTTCCAGGCTATTTTCAGGTAATCCGCAGCCCCCAACGCCGCGCCGCAAAGCTTCTTAAAAGAAAATACCGCAACCCCTTTATCCGCCACCGGCACATGAATAATGCGGCCTTGGACATGTATTTCCTCTGGCCCGACCTTTGATCGATCAGCAACCTCATGGTCGGTCATTTTATAAAAAGCTTTTGATAATATTTTTGTGGCCTTGTCCCCAAGGGGATGATGATAGACCTTGATTCCCTTCATTCGCGCCATGCGGTAATCTATGGGGCCATCAAGGCTTGTCACCTGTAGTTTCTGTTTCATCATCGCAATGGAGGGGATAAACAGCTCGCGGTTTAATCCGCCAAGATAAAGATCGTCGGGAATACGATTGGAGGTCAGAACCATCACCACCCCAAGGTCAAAAAGATGCGTGAAGAGCCGCCCCAATATCATGGCATCAGTCACATCAGTCACTTGAAATTCATCAAAACACAGCAGCAGGCTTTCCTTGGCAATCTTTTCTGCCAAAGGCGGGATCGGATCATCCATATCCGTACCGTGTAATATTTTACGGGCGGCGGCATCCATATATCGCCAGTCATGCATGGCCCGGTGAATATCCAGCATGAAAGCATGGAAATGCACCCTTCGTTTGGCCGTCACCGGCGCCGCCCCGTAAAATAAATCCATGATCATCGACTTGCCGCGCCCCACATCACCGTAAATATAAAGACCCTTGGGCGCAATCATTTTGGCTTTGGCATTAAACACGCGGTTTAGTAAGGAGGGCTTTTGGGATATATTGTCCTCATAACCGATCAAGCCAAGATGAAGGGCCTGAAGTTTATCCACAATCTGCCGCTGATGATCATCCGGCTTAAGCTCGCCGTCCTTCAGCATTCGGTTATATCGACTTATAGGATCGGACAAAAAAGATCTTTCACTATGGGGTCATGTAAGGCCCATAGTCATACCTATAATATATTACCAAATCCATAAAAAAGTCATGTCAAAGCCAAAAGAGAAAATAGTCAAGCTAGCGTTTCTCCATCAATAGTTCGCAGCGCCCATATGTGACCATGTTTGTCGCCATCGGCAAGGCCGACATGAAAGCTTATCCAAGAGGCGGCCTGCTAGACATGAAAAATATTGTCGTCAACGTCATATTTTAAGGGGTAGATGGGGATGAAAGATGATAAATAAGTATACTGTTGTCTAATTGAATTTTCTTTTTCTCCGGTGTTTTTCCGTTTTTTCCGCTTGTTATGGTTGTCTACGAGGTCGATAGAACGGCTTTGGGGCCTTGGGTTCTGCGCCTCAGGATAGCGGCCAAAGTTGGAATG
>JAJRQU010000090.1 GCA_024280095.1 Alphaproteobacteria bacterium
CTGTTTATGACCGTATCTGCCGTTGGCAGCGCATTGCTGATCAGCAGTGGTTTCAGCATACCGGAAGTTTTCCTGACTGTCGCCATTATGAATGCTTTTGTCGCCCTGTATATCTGCAAAATGCTGCCAGAGGAATTGGTGCGTTCTATCACCCGTACGCTCTTTCGGCTTTTATACCGGGTGGAGGTACGCGGTTTTGAAAATTATGAAAATGCCGGCAAAAAGCTGGTCATCGTTGCGAACCATACATCGCTTTTGGATGGGGCCTTGCTTGGTGCTTTCCTGCCAGATAAAATGAGCTTTGCGATCAATAGCCATACGGCCAATAAATGGTGGGTAAAGCCTGCTTATGCCTTTCTTAATTTAATGTCCCTTGATCCTGCCAATCCCATGGCGGCGAAAAGTATGATTGACGAGGTGAAAAAAGGCCGGCGGCTTGTGATTTTCCCGGAAGGACGATTGACCGTAACGGGGGCCTTAATGAAAATCTACGAAGGGCCGGGGACAATTGCCCATTTAGCCAATGCGCCAATCTTGCCCATCAAGATTGATGGGGCGCAATTCTCCATGTTCTCATTACTTAAAGGCAAGCTTAGAATCCGCCTGTTACCCAAAATCACGATTACCATATTGAAGCCGGTCAGTATGTCTTTACCGCAAAATATTTCAGGTAAAGAAGGGCGTATAATTTTAGGGGAAAAACTTTATAACGTTATGTCTGATATGATGTTCGAGACCAGCGAACGCCATAAAACTATTTTTCAGTCTCTGCTTGATTGCCGGGCCATCCATGGCGGCAAGCATATGGTTCTGGAGGATGTGGACCGAAATCCCATGCATTACAACAGATTGATTCTGGGTTGTTTTATTTTGGGGCGTCATTTGGCAAGGCGCGCGCCTGAGCGGGAAACAGTAGGCCTTATGTTGCCTAATACCAATGGTTGTGTGGTGACATTCTTTGCCCTGCAGCTTTACAATCGGGTTCCGGCCATGATTAATTTTTCGGCTGGTGTCGCCAATATCAGGTCGGCTTGCCATGTGGCAAAAATATCTAGAATACTGACGAGCAGGCGTTTTGTGGAATTGGCCGATCTTGAAGATATTATTACGGGACTTCAAGATCAGGTAGAGTTTATCTATTTGGAAGATCTGCGCGAAGAAATTGGCATTATTTCCAAAATTTACGGCATGATAACAAGCCGCTTTCCAGATTTTTTCTATCATAGAATGGTCAAAGAAAGAAACGCAGATGATATTGCGGTTGTTCTGTTTACGTCGGGATCAGAAGGCGTGCCAAAGGGCGTGGCGCTCAGTCATTTGAACTTGCAATCCAACCGTTATCAGATCGCCGCGCGGGTAGATTTTAATCCGTCAGATATTTTGTTTAATGCCTTGCCGATTTTTCATTGTTTTGGTTTGACAGGCGGCTTGTTGTTGCCGTTGCTGGCGGGGGCTAAAACTTTCCTCTACCCCTCGCCATTGCATTATAAAATTGTGCCGGAACTGGTCTATGATTCCAATGCCACGATTATGTTTGGAACAGATACATTTCTTAATGGTTATGCCCGTTTTGCCAATGCCTATGACTTTTACAGCATGCGGTATATTTTTGCCGGCGCGGAGCGTCTCAAACCGGAAACAAAACTTGCCTGGGCAGAAAAATTCGGCGTTCGTGTTTTTGAAGGATATGGCGCGACAGAAACATCCCCGGTCATTGCCGTTAACACACCAATGCATAATAAAACAGGCACTGTGGGTAAAATACTGCCTGGTATCGACTATAAGCTGATCCCGGTGCCGGGAATTGAAACGGGCGGCAGATTAGTCGTACGTGGCCCTAATGTTATGCTTGGCTATCTTCTTGAGGATAAACCCGGCGAATTGGTACCGCCGCAGGGTGGCTGGTATGATACCGGGGATATTGTCGAAATAGATGATGAGGGCTATGTCACCATCAAGGGACGTGCCAAGAGGTTCGCCAAGATAGCCGGGGAGATGGTGTCATTGACAGCAGTAGAGGCTGTGGCAGCGTCACTATGGCCCGATGATTTACATGCTGCTGTATCCGTTGCAGACCAAAGGAAAGGCGAGCAAATCATTCTGATCACGGATAGCGCGGCGGCGGACAGGAAGCTGTTAATGAAAAAAATTAAAGCGGATGGCCATTCCGATTTGATGTTGCCGAAACGCGTCATAAAGATGGATGATATTCCCGTTTTGGGTACGGGAAAGATCAATTATGTTGAGATCAATAAGCGTGTTGAGAGCCTGATATCCTAAGTTTTGGAAAATGGATATTTTATCCGGTGCGGATTTCTGTCAAAAATTCATCAACTGCACTTTTCAAACTTGAAGCTTGCTGGGATAATTCGTTTGATGAATTAAGCACATCGGCCGCAGAATTAACGGTCTCTTCCGACATGTTACTGACGTTTCTTACATTTTCACTAGCCGCTTCAGTACCAGTTGCAGCTTCCAAAGAATTTCGGCTAATCTCCTGCATGGCAGAGGCCTGTTGCTCAACAGCCGTCGCAATGGACGCTGATATTTCATCCAGATCCCCAATAGAGACAGAAATTTCCTGAACGGCGGTAACGGTGTCGCTTGTGGTTGACTGCATTTCGTTGATCTGCGTTCTAATTTCATCTGTTGCCGTGGCGGTCTGACTGGCAAGGCTTTTCACTTCTGAGGCGACAACGGCGAACCCCTTACCAGCCTCCCCGGCGCGGGCGGCCTCAATGGTTGCGTTCAGGGCCAGTAAATTTGTCTGCTCGGCGATATCATTAATCAACAGTATTATTTCGCTGATTTTATCCGAACTGACAGCCATCTGATTAACCCGTTCAGTCGCATTGCTTACTGAGCTTAAGGCCAATTGAGAGGCTTTGGACGCATTGTTTATCTGGCCTGAAATTTCCCTGACGGAAACGGTCATTTCTTCGGATGCACTGGCGACGAGTTGAACATTTTGGCCGGCCTGTGTGGTTGCCGATGCAGCTGAAAGAGATTGCTCTTTCATATTATTGGCTGAACTGTTCATGGATTTTGACGTGCAATTCAATTGGCTGATCGCATTGGTTACCGTTTGTAATACACCGCCTACGCGATCTTCAAATTTTTTGGCCATTTCCAGCCGATCAGCCAGACGCTGAGCTTCCGCCTCTTTTTCTTGCTGCTTTTCTTCTTCTATTTTACATGTTTCGACGTTTTTTTCCTCATTGGCTTGACGTATTTTAGCTTCTTCTTGGGCAAGGCGGTTTTTTTCAGATTCTTTTTCCAGTTTTGCGCGTTGAAGGGCATTAACTTTAAAAATTTCAACGGCATTGGCCATACGGCCAATTTCGTCTTTTCTTTCAATACCAGAAATATCGACGTTAAAGTCATTTTTGGCCAATCTTGTCATTGCCTTTGTAATGGCCACTATTGGCCGGGCAATCAGTCGTGCCGTGAACAACCCTATTACAGACCCCAAGATCAGTATAATAAGGGATAAAATGATATTTGTGGTGACAGCTTTGGTAACTTCTTCCATCAATTTGGGGCCGAGTGTGTCCTGTTCAGTCTTAAAGGAAAGCTTAATTTCTTCGATTATTTGCGCGGCTTCCGGGCCGATTTGGTCCAAGGTGCCTGTAATAAGATAGTTACGTTCAGAAATAATCGCATATACTTTATCAAAGGCAGCGATATAGCTTATTCTGTCTGAAATGACACTCTCGCTTAATTGCCTGCGCGCCGGATTTTGAAGATTAACGCGCATCTTATTCGTTGCTTTTTCCATGAGGGAAAACTCACTTTTTGCCCGCTCATAGGATGCAGAATCATTTTGAATTAAATATTTTTGAACATACAGGCGTGCAAGCAATAAATGTTTTTGGACAATTCCGGCAAAATAACCTGCGGCGGTATCTTTTGCGACATAGGCCGTTTCCATTATTTCAGTTAAGGATTTTTCCATGCGCGGCCCAAGTATATTCAGACTGTTTAATACTTGGTCATTACGTTGTTTCTGAAGGGCGACGACCTGTCCAAAGGTTTGGTTATAGACGATGATATCTTTGTTTAAAGAGATCATTTTATCCTGTACGGTCGGGTCGGTAATATTTGCCGTCGTTTTCGCGACAAATTCTTTAACCTTTTTAAGGCGCTCATGAACCACTTTGATTGACTCATCAGTGCCATAAATAACAAAATTTTTCACACCCAAACGCGTCGTCAACAGATTTGCCTGCACACGGGCAATCATATTGGTGTTAATAGCGATCGATCTGTAATCTGAAAATTGTTCTTTTGTTGTGTTCAGGCTGAGTGAACTCATGATACTTGTGACAATGAGGAGCCCCAGAACCATTCCAATACCCGTTATGATTTTGGTGGATATTTTTAGATTATTGATGATACTTATGAGGCGATCCTGAGAGGGTAGTCGCTTATTTGTTATGGTATGATTATTCGTGTTGGCCATTTTTGATACTTGCCTGTAATATTCATTAAATATTAATCACATTTAAGAATATAGGCAGGAAACATTAATAAAATATTTATTTATTAATGAATCTTTTACAGTAATATTTTGTTAAATTTCTGCGGGCTATTTTACCGTGATGATTCCGCGCATTTCAGGGTGTGGGCCGCAGCGGTAAGGAAAAATCCCAACCGTATCAAATTTTTGGCTAAAGGATTCTCCGGGGAAGAAATAATCCGGCTCAGGCGTGCCCTGCTGTTGGAACCAGACGCTATGATATTGCCGTTTTTCCTGATTGATCCAAATCACAGCGTCGCCTTTTCTGACCGTGATTTCCGCCGGGATAAATTGAAATTTTAGGACATCAACCTGCACGGTTTGTGCCATATGCCGCTTGTTTTGGTGTGATGATATGTCAGCACATCCGCCAGTGAGAAAAACAGCTAAAATCAGAAAGATATGTATTTTCATACCATCATTGCTCCCTTCATTGTTTCGTGGCATTCACTTCTGCGGCATCATTGTCAAATCCGAGTTTATAGCCCAGTGACACATGATGAAAGCGGGAATTGCTATAATCATCATGTATGGCAAAACCAAAATTATAGGTTTGGCTTAAGGCGAGAGAAATATCGCCTTTTTTATCAGAGACCAGCTTGCGTTTCATAATCAGGGACCATGTGCCGGCCTTTAAACTTGCCACGAATTCGGCGCCCTGTCCGCCTGACATGGTTCTTTCTGCGAAGATATAGCCGTCTTCAACCTTGCCTTTGCCGGAATCATACCGGATAAGGTCAATAAATTTTCCACTGTCCATCTCAGCCTTCAGGGCATCCTCATCCTTTAGCTTATCCCATCCGCCGCGCATTTTGCCCCTGCGGCCCCGGACTTCAATTTTGGTTCTGCTTTCTTTCAGGTATTTAGTGACACCTCCGCTAAAATCGATCCTTGAGGCAGAGGGGCTGGCGGCAAGCGTTTCCGCATTGGGGCTATGGGGCATATTATTGGCGTCATGGTGACAGCTGCTCCAGCAGCCGGCGCGATCGGCATATTCCACATCATCAGTGGATAACATAATGGCGAGCTTCATTGGATTTTCAGGATCCATCTTGCCGCCGTCAACAAAGGGAGACGGCACATGAGGCGTGTCTTCCCAGCTAAAACGTAAATAGAGAAATTCATTGTCATGGGTCGCTTGAACCATCACGGGGATGCTGCCGCGTTTCCCGGGGATAGGCTTGCTTTCTGCCTTTTCACCGGTGACTATTTTCCGGCCCATTTCGGCGGTTTCCTTCTCGTGGCAGGTCACACAGCGGTCATTACCCTTGTCAAAGGGGCGCGCCCCGCCGTGATCACGGCCATTCAACATCCATTCGATTGATGTTTCACCGGGATAGAACAGGGTGATTTGGCGGCTTGACGCCTTGGACCAGTCAACGTCAATAGCGTCTTTGTTCTTTTCAGCGTTGTTCTTGCCATTATTATTTGCTGCGGCGTATTGGGCGAGGGCCTCTTCTACGGCAACGGCTATTTTATTGGTCTCTTTTGTTTTTTCTGCGGCTAATTTATTTTTTTCAGTTTTGGCATCTTCTATTTCTTTGAGCGCCAGTTTTTCCAAGCCTGCGGCAAACATTGCGGGAATTTCCCGGATATACTTGGGGTTTGGTTTTTCCAGCTCTTCCAATTCTTCGTCACTGAGAAGATGGCGTATATTAGTATGGGCGATGCCCTTGTGACAGTCGATGCAGGTCTGGCCGGTTTTGAAGGCATTTAAATGCTGTACCCGGGCGCGAGGTTGCTGAAATTCCGGGGCCATGGTTTCGAAATGATGACAGTTCCGGCATTCACGGGAATCTGTTTCCTTCATGGTTTTCCAGACACGCTTTGCCATGGTCAGGCGCTGGGCCGCGAATTTTTCCGGCGTATCTATGGTTCCCAGAACCTTGTGGAGAAGCTCCTTCGAGGCTTGAACCTTACGAACCACTTTATGCACCCAAGGGTCGGGAACATGGCAATCCGGGCACCCCGCGCGAACCCCCGTGCGGTTTGCATAATGAATGGTTGGTTTATATTCTTCATAAACGTTATCCTTCATCTCGTGACAGCTGATGCAGAATTCCATTGTATTGGTGGCTTCCATGGCCGTATTAAAACCGCCCCAGAATATAATGCCGCCGATA
>JAJRQU010000091.1 GCA_024280095.1 Alphaproteobacteria bacterium
GACACCGCATGAGGTTTACTCAAAAGCGCAGGGTATGGGGAATTCCCCATCCCCTGTAAAACAGAAACAGGCAGCATAAATGACAACAGGATACACCTTAACTTCGCTGTCAAACTGTGCAGACAATTAGGACCACTTCACACATTTCTGCCTATGAAAATGGCGCAACGGGTGAAGGCATTACCGTCGCGGTCATAGATTCCGGCATTGATATTGATCATTCACAAATCCAGGCCAATATTAATTCTGACAGCACAAATATTGTCACAGGGAACAAAGCTGACCTGAATGATATTGATGGCCGGGGGACGGCGGTCGCAGGTATAATTGCCGCCATCCGTGATCCGGAAAATAATAGCAACAGCAATCTCCACGGCGTTGCCTTTGATGCCAAAATCATGGCACTCAATACAGCATCCATCGGCAGCTGCGGCAGCGTTAATGGCTGTTCATTTGCTGATGATGATATTGCCGCCGCACTTGATTACGCGCGCCTTCGCGATGTCAAAATTGTTAATATCAGCCTGAGTAACAATGGTTTGATTTCCTCTGCCCTGATTGATGCCTACAAGCAGGCAGTGGATGCGGGTATGGTCATCATACTTGCCGCCGGTGACAGAGAGGGAACGGATACAGATATAACGGTAGCCCAACCGGAGAATTCGGCTTCTGTGGCTTGGGCTGACTGGGCAAATGAGCAAATGAGCAAATCATCGTGGCCGGCGCCGTCGGGCAATCTTCTATCATAACGGCGCTCAGTCACCGCGCGGGCAACGTTGCCAGAAATGTATTCCTGGTCGCGGCTGGGGAACGTGTTCCCTCGCTTGGGGCCAATGGCGCGTTCCTTTCCTGGGATGGCACGTCCTTTTCCGCGCCATATATTTCCGGCGCGGTGGCTTTGCTTATGGAGGCATTTCCCAATTTAACAGCAAATCAGGTGGTTGACCTGCTCTTTAACTCCGCGACGGATCTTGGCGCTATCGGCGCTGATGTGATCTATGGCCGGGGTCTGGTTAATCTGGAGGAGGCCTTCAAACCTCAGGGCACCACATCCATTGCGGTAAAAACCCCTGCGGGCGAAACAAAGGTCGTGGCCATGACGGGCAGCGCCCTTCTTGGCGGGGAAGCTTTTGGCGGATTTTCAGGTTTGTCCACGGCCCTGAGTGACAGTATGATGCTGGACGGCTATGGTCGCTCATTCAGGGTTGATCTTGGCCAAAGAATCTTCAATCAAAATCAAACCATACAGCTTGAATCTCTTATAGGTTCCACAAGAGGTTATCGAACATCATCACTGCCGTTTTCCTCATCCGGACAGGTCAAAATTTCCTGGATTGAGGACTGGCGTTTTCAAGAAGTGGACAAGCGGTATTTCTCTCATCAGGGTACAGTCAGGAGCCGTGACTTACGGACGAAACTGAACTTGTCTCTTGCCCCCGATAGGGCGATTACAATAGCCCAGGGACTTTCCATGAAGGAAGCCATGGAAGATTATGATCAAAATGAGTTCCTTACCATCGGCAAAGAAGATTTTATGGCCTTGATCGGCAGAGGCGACAGCCAAAGTACCGTTATAAATCAAAATCTGGGCACCAAAAGCCGTATTACGCTAGCCATGGCCCGCGGCGGGCGTGAGTGGCAGCAATATAATATAAAAGCGGATAATTATATCATGATCGCGCGGATTGACCACCGTCTATCAGGCCCCCTTAAATTAGGGCTCGACCTTGGCGTGATGACAGAAAGGGGTAGTGTTCTGGGGAGCTTGTCCTCGGGGGCCATATCGCTGGGCAAGGGGGCAACCACAACATTTGTCAACGCGCGCTTTGACTGGGCACTTGGCCGAAAGATCACATTATTCACCCGCGCATCATACGGCGTGACCGATGTCAAGGCAGTCGATTTAAGTCTTGTGCAAAATATTGCCAATCTGACATCCACCAGCTTTTCCATGGGACTAACTGGACATTCTCTGTTTCAGAGAGGCGACAGATTAAGTTTTGCTGTGAGCCAGCCCTTAAGGGTGACGGGCGGACAGGCGAATATCTCCTATGTCACGAGCCGGGATTATCAGGACAATATATTGTCCTTCATCGACCGCAACATATCACTTGCTCCGGATGGACGGGAAATTGACTTTGAACTTGCTTACCGTATGGCAGATATTTTCGGCGCAAGTGTGGATTTAAATATCCTGCATCAGATCAATCCAGGTCACAATGCGAGAAGCCCCGATAATACAGGAATTCTCATCCGGTTTGGCTCCGCATTCTAGTGTCTTTCCAAGATTTATCGTTCAAAAAATATCTCTATCCTTGAACCGCTTATTTTTTACGTTGATATTTCGCCCGCATATAGGCAATAACATTCTTGATATCCTGTTCTGTGAGGTCCTCATTTCCGCCTAATTCCGGCATTGCCATGTCTGAGCCCGGGCTTTCATAGCCATTTACAATATGATCCAGTAAGACAGCATCCGTCTTGGCAAGGGGGCCTTTGGCCGATGTGAGGTCGGGAACGCCGGGAATTTCCCCTTTGCCATTTTCACCATGACAGGCGACACAGGTTCCCCCATATACCTTGGCACCCAGCTTAACCTCATTGGCATTAACCGGGGCATTTGCCAGAGAGGCAATGGCAAAAGCCAAACCAACCTTTATGATTGATGATAAAATATTTCTCATAGTAAACTCCGTATATCTTACTTTTTAACTTTTTCATTATTGCTGGCCTTCAGGAAAACAATGATATCCCTGATGACATTTCCCGGAATATTGGCCCGCACCCGCATATGAGTGGCGGACACTTCCCATTCCTCATCAGACAGTTCTTTGGGCGCTCTGATATTATGGCAACGGCCACAGCTCTGAGCCCAGGATTTTGCACCACGAATAAGCTGCATGGGATCTTTTTTAGTA
>JAJRQU010000092.1 GCA_024280095.1 Alphaproteobacteria bacterium
CCTAATGGCAGATAAATTACATTTCGAACTCGTTTCACCGGAAAGACTTCTTATGTCCACAGATGTGGATATGGTCGTTGTGCCGGGCGTAGAAGGCGATTTTGGTGTGTTGATTAATCACGCGCCGGTCGTATCCACCTTGCGCACGGGCATTTTGGAAGTTCATAATGGCGATACGCCGGAATTGCTTTTGGTACGCGGCGGTTTTGCCGAGGTCAATCCAGAGGGCCTCACGGTTTTGGCCGAAGAAGCCATGCTGCTGTCCGATGTTGACCGGCCCGCCTTGGAAAGCGAACTTAAAAATGCCAACGAAGATGTGGCCGATGCCAAGGATGAGGCGCATCTTGCCGAAGCAAGCAAAACCCGCGACCGCCTCGTCGACATCCTCGGCGTACTGGATCTGGTTGCTTAAAACATAAATATATAATTTCTTCAAAACCCTGTGAATTATTTCTCATGGGGTTTTTTGTTGTAAAAATGCCTTATAGCGTGTTGGGTCAGTCACTGTTGCGGAGGAAGGGTGAAGGCCTAATAGAAAAGGTAGTTTTATATATATTTTTCCCGTAAAATAACAATATTCCGCTACAGGAATAAATGTAATATTGATGTCTGAAATTGTTGTGTTTTGAAAATGTGTTTTTGTTAAAACAAGCGTTGATTCAACATTACTCTTTTTAGAGGCTGTAATGAGTGGTTTAATACCGCCTATATTATCTGCAACCCTGTCTGACCATTTGATTTCAATGAGTTCCAGCGGTTTCTGTGTGGAAGGATCAATTGAGACGAGGTCTATCTCACCTTTCCCGCCCTTCCACCGCGCATAAAAGGTATTTGATATTGCACAGTTGTGCATATATTGGCAGAATACGGCGGTTTCTACTAATTTCCCAAAAATATCCTCATCTGGATCAACAGGGCCAAATAGGGCGGTACGTATGGAAGGGTTGGTTAAATAGATCTTAAATTGTGTCGTTCTCTTAAATTGTCGCATGGTATCATCGACACGTTTGATGATTTTAATGAGAAAGGCCGCTTCAAGAAATTCCAAATATTTTTTGATTGTATTTTTGGCAACGCCAGAGCTTTTTGACAGATTTTCATAGCTGAATTCTTCACCACTATTATAGGCTATTGTGGCAAAAAAACGATTTAACTCTTGCGGGTCGGCAATGCCAAAGAGCGCGGGGAGATCACGTAATAATATTTTATCAAGGACATCCTGACCGATGAAACGTTGATAATTTTTCTTGATTGAATCAGAAAAGACGGCTTCGGGAAAACCACCATAATTTATGTAATCGATGAATTTCTCATTTGATTCCCCTATATTCTGTGACGGATTATCAGGTCCACTGAGCATAGGCACGAAATTCTTAAAATTACAATATTCAAAAAAACTTAAAGGCGGCAAAAGAAAGTCCGTAAATCTTCCGGCGCCAGATTCGTTGCTTTTTAACTTAAGGGCCGCCGCTGCGGAACCTGAAACGCAGAATTGAACATTGGGGAAGCTATCGACTAATGTTTTTAAATGAATTTCCCATTTTGGAAGATATTGTATTTCGTCATAAAAAATGAAGGCCGCGTCATCTGTGCTTAAATTTTGTTCTTCCAGAAAATAAGTGAATAGTTTTTCTAAAGAAATATCACTATAGAGCGGATTGTCAAGAGATAGATATAGGATATTCCTGGCGTCATTCTTCTTGTTTGTTATCAGACCTTCTATTATTTGCTTTAACAGGACTGTTTTCCCAACGCGCCGAGGTCCCATAAGGACAATGGCTCTATTAATATCCTTTTCTGTTAGTAAAGATAATAAGCCATCAAAATATGCACGTTTATGCTTGAAACCTGTTGTGTAGGTTTCATCTGTATTCCACCATGGATTATCTAAGTAGAATCTTTTTTTCACTTCTACTTCAGTAACTTGGCGCATATTATCCTCTTAGAGTTAAACCATTGATCTTAGTGCATTGTAAGGCAGAGGCACATTAAAGTCAAGGTTCTGACCTTAATGGTGGATATGGAGGTAACGCATTGAAATATAATAATTTTAAGCATGCTTCTAATTCGTGGGGAGAAAAAACGAACATATAACCAAATATAGTTGTAAAAAAATATCAATTGGTCAAAATGAAATAAATTTAAATTACACTCTTTAGGAAGCCGAAATGAATTACCCAAGCTTTAAGTTTATCAGCAGTATATTTTTATATATTGCCCTTGCTCTTCCCGCTTATGCGGCTGAAATAACGCTTGAGTATATTGGGCAGCAGGTGATTCCGCATGATTGGGTCTATAGGGATACGGTGGTTGGGGGGCTGTCGTCACTGGATTATATTGCCGAAACGGGCCGTTATGTGGCCATTAGTGATGATCGGTCGGAAAATAATCCTGCGCGTTTTTATGAATTAAAACTTGATTTTGAGGCGTCTGGTTTTAAGGCCTGGCATTTAAGTGACATGAATTTTATGAAACAGCCTGACGGCAGTATGTTTCCAAAGCCTGAATTTTTTGGCGGGAAGTCATCTGTCGATCCTGAGGCCCTGCGCCTGTCGCCGGCGGGCAATAGTTATTTCTGGGCCAGCGAAGGCCATGCCAAGAAAGGGGTCAATCCCTTCATTCGGGAGATGACGCGCAGCGGCGATTATATTCGTGATTTTGCGGTGCCGCAAAAATATATGGTGGCAGAGGATAAAGGTATCCGCAATAATCTGGCCTTTGAGGCCCTGACCATATCGGCGGATCAGAAATCGATTATGGTCAGCACGGAGGGGCCATTGTTGCAGGACGGGGCAGAGGCAACCGTCAATCACGACGCTCCATTGCGGTTGCTGCAACTGGATATTGCCAGCGGCCAGCCGCGTCATGAATATGTCTATAACGTTAGCCCGGTTCATAAAGAAACCCTGCCCATTGGCAATTTTTCCGTCTCGGGCGTGGTGGATATTCTGGCGCTATCGGCGGATAAATATATTGTGGTGGAAAGGTCTTTTTCTTTCGGGGCCGGCGTGTCGGTAAAGCTGTTTCTGGCTGATCTGTCCGCTGCCACGGATGTTTTAAATTTTGATAGCTTGAAAGAAAAGTCTTATCAGCCGGCGCAAAAAACACTTCTGGCCGATATTGGGGAATTTGGCATTGAGGTCGATAATATAGAAGGCATCAGCTTTGGCAAGAGGCTCAAAGATGGCCGCCGGAGCCTGATCCTGATTTCTGATAATAATTTCCGGTCGGCGCAGGTGACGCAAATTCTGGTTTTTGCTGTCAATGGGTTGCCGGCTCGCTAAATTCCGGACAGCCGCAATGGCGGTAGAAGGTAGAGGTCAAGGAACAGTATGTTGCGAGCGGCAATGACAATAGGGGCGCAAATATGAGAATAAATATATAAATCATATCTGGATCCATATCTGGTTTCTGGGCCGTTCCCGCCAATAGATCAATGTTAAAATAATATTCTGCGGCCCACAAAAGAACGCTGTAAATGGCCACTATAGGCAGGCTGCTCAGGAGGGTAGTGATCAGCATGCGAAAGGTGTTTTTGCGGGTCATGCGCCATGATGTGGTAAAGCGTAAAGTCTTGCCAATAGTTAGAGATGAAAAGGCCAGACTGAACCTTAAGGAAATGATCAACAGGAAAATCACCATGGCAAGCAAGCCAGAAACATAAAGCGCATATTCCATATCGCCCATCTTTGTGATGGTTCCCATCATTTCCTCTGATCCACTAAATATCCTGAGATATAATACGCCCCAGATTATGGCGGCACCAGCCACCAGAACCAAACCAAAAAATATCAGGGAATGATTGATCAATTTTAAACTGCGGGTGATGAGCGGCCAGACTTTTCTGCGGATAAGATGCTCAGGGCCCAGCAGGTAAAGCCGCTGCCAAAGGATCGTCATCGGTACAGCCCATAAGAGTGTTGTGCCAACCAGAATAGCGAAGGACAGGTTGAAACCATCTGGCATGCTTTGCGCGGAAGGGGACGCCGTAGACACAGGATCTAAAAGCTCTGATAATCCAGCTAAACAGAAGGGTAAAACCGCAAGAATGGAAATGACGACATGCTGAATTTTATAGTGCCATAAGCCTCTGTAAGTTTGCTTGATGGAGGATGAAATACACAGGCTGGTACATTCTATGGTCATAAGCTATTGGGTTTCCGGGGGCTGAAAGAGGCGACAATCTGCTCATACAGGGGGCGTTTAAACGCAACAATTGATTGGGCAATCTTGTTCATTTCCAGCCATTTCCACTCTGAAAATTCTGGATTTTCCGTATTTATATTAATGTCACTATCCTGTCCCTGAAAACGCATAAGGTACCATTTCATTTTTTGTCCCCGGTACTTACCCCCCCAGAGCGTACCTATAAGATGTTGGGGCAAATCATAATGCAGCCAGCCGTCATATTCTTGTAATATGGCCGCATTTCGGGTGCCGATTTCTTCTTCCATTTCACGGAAAAGGGCATCCAATGGACTTTCGCCCTCATCAATACCGCCTTGCGGCATTTGCCATGCAAGGGCCATTGTATCGATGCGTTTGGCGACAAAAACTTTTCCCTCTGGGTTAAGCATCATAAAGCCAACACAGGGGCGGTAAGGAAGGTCGGCGGAATTATTCATCATATGCGTTTGATACCAATTTAATTTGAACTCATTATAAACCGCTTTTCAATGGGGATCAAAAAAACTTTACTTGACTTGGGAACATATACAGAACATCATCTCATTTTAATAAAATCAGGTAAAAAAGGGCAATATATATGATTTCGTTATATAAATTTGGGCCATTAAAGAAAGTCAGTGACGCGAGTGGTTTTTGCGTCAAGGTCGAAGCCTATTTAAAAATGGCAGAGCTGCCCTATGAAACCCGTAGCGGTATTCAATATCTGCGCCGCTCCCCAAAAGGGAAACTGCCCTTTATCAAAGATGATGGCGAGGTCATTGCGGATTCGTCCTTTATTCTGAAATATCTGGAAGAAAAGCATGATAATATTCTTGATGGTCATTTAAATGATGAGCAAAAGGCAATTTCTCATGCTTTTGTGAAAATGATGGATGAAAATCTCTATTGGACAGTGGTTTATTCCCGCTGGGCTCTTGATCATAATTGGGTGATTATGAAAGATATGTTCTTTGGATCTTTGCCTTTTGTCTTAAAAGCTATCGTTCCGGGGATTGCGCGTAAAGGCGTGATCAAGGGCCTTAAGGGCCATGGTATTGGCCGTCATTCCGAGGCTGAGATTACCGAAATATGCGCGCATGATTTGCAGGCTTTATCTGATTTTCTGGGGGACAAAGAATTTTTCTTTGGCGATAAGCCGAGCTGTCTGGATGCGGCCGCATTTGGTCATTTGGCGCAATTGATGTTGGTGGATGATTTCACCGGGCCAGTCTTTGACAAGGCCAAGGGTTATAAAAATCTTGTGGATTATACCAACCGGATTTCCAAGAAATATTTTCCAGAATTTAATTGATTCATTCCCCACCCATGACGTGAGGCTGAAAGGGGTATGCGAGACAGGAGCATAGCGACCTAACGACGCTTGAGCGCAATCTCAAGAAACGGAAGGCGCTTGCGCCGACCTAACGACCAAGCGGGAGTGCAGCCCCTAGCGGCGCTTGAGCGCAACCCAAGAAACGGAAGGCGCTTGCGCCGACCTAACGACCGACCGGGAGTGCAGCCCTCAGCGGCGCTTGAGCGCAACCCAAGAAACGGAAGGCGCTTGCGCCGACCTAACGACCAAGCGGGAGCGCAGCCTTTAGCGGCACTTGAGCGTAATCCCAAGAAACGGAAGGCGCAAACGCCGACCTAACGACCAAGCGGGAGTGCAGCCATAAGCGGCGCTTGAGCGCAATATATAAAGAGATTAAATTAACGAATAGGCTGGCGGTTGGCGATTGCTGTTATGGGCACAAGCTGAATGCCGCGCTGGTCTAATTCTTGTGCCCATTTTTTTATCTCTTGAATAGATAAGGGAAATGCGCGTGCGACACCAACCGCGGTGCCATAGGTGCGGGCGGTATTTTCCAAGGCGGTGAGGTTTTTGCTAATTTCTGCGGTGCTGACGATATTATCGATATAGAGATTATTAAAGGCGCGGGGCATAGCGATGCGCCGCGCCAATTTAGCCGCCGTGCTGAACCGCGTTGATTTTGAATCAAGCAGCATCAGGCCCCGTGCGTTCAGGTCATCCAGAATGGGCATGACATCCTCTTCAGATGCAGTGAATCTTGATCCCATTTCATTGATCACGCCCACATAACCTGTGACCTGTGACAGCAGCCAGTCCAGTTTTTTCAGATTGTCTCTTGGGGATGTGCCGGTCATTAATGTATGAGGGCCGGGGTCATTTTCCGGATAGTTAAGTGGTTCAGTGGGGATCATTAAAAACCCCTCATGGCCATGTTTTCGCGCAATATTCATCCAATGCTGCAACCGCCGTCCATACGGGGAGAAGCCCAAGTCTATCTGGCCGGGCAGATGCTTGATGGCAAGTTCAGTCGTCTTGCTGTTAAGGCCAATGCCTGTGACAATGATCGCGACTTTTGGCCGATCATCCAAATCTTTCGCGGGCCGGGCATATTCCTTCCAGGCCACCATGGAATCCGGCCCCAATACCGGAAGAAGCCCATTGGCGCCGGCTAAAAACAGGCCATCAATGGGGGCCTTGGCCAGACTTATGCCCTTATGGGGGATGTCCTCAATTTCTTCTGGTTCTGCTGGCGCAAGAGGCTCATCATGTGAGGGGGTATTGGATGATATGGCAATGTCTGCGTCATGGGCAGCGGGGCTGGCTTGATCCGAATTATTGTCAACGGGCGCAACGTCTCCAGATAAGGATAGCCATGTGAAGCCCACCACAAGCATAACAATCACAAATGCCCAGGCCGCGACCAAAGGCCTTACGGTTCTGTTGCGTGTTATGCTTGTTAATTCTGGTGCGTCAACCATTTTCGCCCTGCCTTTGGATGGCTTTCCCTCTTCTCGAATGTTTCGACTTATACTTAGCTGTTTTTTACTGTTATTCTACATTCCGCGCAATGGCCATGCCATGTAAAAGATTAATGGCATAATTCAATTGATAGTCGTCTTGCGCCGTTGTTAAAGTCGGGGCTTTATCCACTTTTTTATCCCCGGTTTTTTTATCATTGGTTTTTTTATCTGTGGCTTTATCCTCGGATGATTTGTCACTTTGGGCGTCTTTATCTTTATCATCCGTTTTATCGTTGGGGTTTTCCAGATGACCGCGCAGATCATTCTCAGAACGACGGCGTGTTTCGACTTTTTTGGAATTATCGAAACGAATTTGTTCAATCAGTACGTCAGGCGTGATGCCTTCGCCCTGAATGGAATTGCCGGAAGGCGTGAAATAATAGGCCGTGGTTAATCGCATGGCCCCATTTGCGCCAAGGGGAATGACGGTCTGTACGGATGCCTTGCCAAAAGATTGAGTTCCAACCACAACAGCCCGCCGATGATCCTGAAGCGCCCCGGCAACGATTTCAGATGCGGAGGCAGAACCACCATTGATTAACACGATGAGTGGCTTGCCATCAATGGCATCGCCTTTACGGGCGGGGTAACGTTGAATATGTTCATCATTTCTTGTGCGGGTTGAGACAACTTCACCCCGTTCGAGAAAGACGCTGGATACAGCAATGGATTGGGTTAACAAGCCGCCGGGATTGTTTCTCATGTCAAGGATAATACCTTTAAGGTTGTCGCCAAGCTCTTGCTTGATGATATCCAGCGCATCCATCAGGCCAGATTCAGTTTTCTCGGTAAAAGAAGAAATTCGGATATAACCAACCTCTCCTTCAAGCCTATGGCGGACAGATTTGATGGAAATAGTAGCACGGGTCAAGGTGATTTCCAGCGGTGCTGTTTCGCCTTCACGTACCACGGTTATGATAATATCTGTGCCTATTTCGCCCTTCATTTTGGTGACGGCTTCGGTGAGCGTAAGCCCCATAACCTGTTCACCGTCAAGCTTGGTGATATAGTCTCCGGCCTGTATGCCTGCGCGCGAGGCCGGGGTATCATCGATGGGGGAGACCACACGAACAACGCCCTTGTCCAGCGTGACTTCCATGCCAAGGCCACCATATTCGCCCTTGGTCTGAGCCTGCATGTCATCAAAGTCTTTCTGAGTGAGATAACTGGAATGAGGGTCAAGGGAGATCAGCATGCCATTGATCGCGGCCTCGATCAGTTCCTCATCGGTGACTTCGCGAACATATTGTGCGCGGATTTTTTCAAAAACATCCCCAAATAAATTGAGCTGTTTATAGGTGTCCGAGCTTTTGCTTTGTGATGTTGTGGCATTGACAAGTGTCACGCTGACAATGGCAATGGACACAAGCAGGGTTGCAATATATTTTTTCATTTTAAAGTACCTTTCTATCACTTGCCACAATCCAGGGCAGCGGATTAATGGGTTTCCCCCTCCGTCTTAGTTCGACATATAAGCTTTGTCCAGCGCGCATGTGTTCATCACGCATTTGTTCAGCGCCGCTTGCCGCCATCTGTCCAACAGGTTCGCCCTTAAGTACCCACTGACCGACTTCCGCATCAAGGCGGGTTATGCCGGCTAACAGCGTATGATACTCTGGCCCGTGGGAGATAATCAACAATTGGCCGTAAGATCTGAATTTTCCCGCAAAAACAATGCGGCCCTCATGGGGGGAAATCACGGTCGCTTGCGGGCGGGTGTATATGGTAATGCCTTCTGATGATTGGCCTTCTGGTGTTTTTGCGCCAAATATGCGGCGAATGGAACCACGGGCGGGTAGGGGCAGAAATCCTTTGGCGGCCTGAAAGGTCGCCCGAAATCCCGCACCAAATCTCACACCAAATCTCACTGGGCCTTTCGGCGGAGAATCAATTTTTAATTGAGCGGTTTTTATGTTTGTTTTATTCTGGGGCTTCTGCGCAAATCTTTTTGCTGCTGCGATGGCGGCTTTTTCGCGTATGGCCGCTTCTTGTTCAATTTTTGCAATCAGTTCTTGCAGGGTTTTCGCTTTGGCGGCGAACTGTTTTAATTTTTGACGTTCTTGCTTTGTGGCCAGCCGCAGTTCTTTTTGTTTTGATCGCCGCTTCATCAGCAGTTCATTCATGTCAATCTGTTCGGTCGTTAAGGCCGCAAGGAGCCCGGCCAATGCTTCTCTTTCTAAAGTGATTTCTTCCCGAATCACCAGAATTTCTGACATATCCTGCCGTATGATTTTCGCCCGCTTCTGTAATTCCGGCTGAAGGGTTTTGAGCAGGCTGGCACTGCGCAGGCTGTTAATGGCTTTATCCGGGCGGTAGGCAACCAGTTCAATAGGCTGCTGGCTAAGCCGTTGCATGGCGGCCAGAGTCTGGGCCATTTGGCCATGCCGTGATTTCAGGCGTGCGGCAAGATTTTTTTCCTGTCTATTCAAGCGATCCAGATGATCTTCTTTGTCATTGATATGGCTCTCGGCCTGTTGGATATTACCCGCCGCCTGAACCAGATTCTGGCGCAGGTCGGTAATCTCCTGATCCATGGCGTTGGCTTCTCTCTCATATGCCCGGGCGCGTTTATCCGCCGCCGTAATTTTATGGCGCACGTCTTTTAGCGTTTTGTCGTTTGGCACCCCATCAGAAGCTGCCACATCCGTATGTGCCCCTGTGACGAGGAAAAGACAGGTCATGAGCATCACGCCACGCTTTGCGGGCAAGAAAGATTTACGCAGCGTCTGACCCTCCCGTTGTGATTGTTGTTTGTTCAGTTTTCGTTTGATGAGGCGCCAGCTTCAACAGGGAATGCCCGGTCATGCTGCGGGGCTGTTTAAGTCCCATCAGGTTAAGGATCGTCGGGGCAACGTCCGCCAAACAACCATTGTCCAGATCAAAGGCCTCCCCCCCGTTCATGGGGCCAGCCGCCGCATCACCATTGACAAGGATAAAGGGGACAAGGTTGGTGGTATGGGCCGTATGGGGCTGGCCGCTTTTCTGATCCGTCATCAATTCTATATTCCCGTGGTCGGCGGTCACAAGCATGGTGCCGCCAACGGATATAACAGCCTCTTGTAATTGTCCCAGACTTTTATCCACGGTTTCAACAGCGATCTTAGCGGCTGACATGATGCCCGTATGGCCGACCATATCAGGATTGGCGAAATTCACGATTATCAGGTCATATTTCTCAGATGCGATGGCCTCCACGAGCCTGTCGGTAACCTCGGGCGCCGACATTTCAGGTTTTAAATCATAGGTGGCTACATTGGGAGACGGGATCAAAATTCTGTCTTCACCGGGGTAAGTATTCTCCTTGCCGCCATTGAAGAAAAAAGTGATATGGGCGTATTTCTCCGTCTCGGAAATGCGCAATTGGGTCAGGCCATTTTGAGACACAATTTCCCCCAAGGTATCCATGATGTCTTCGGATGGAAAAAGCGTTGTCATAAACGGGTTCAGGGCAGCGGAATATTCACTCATACCCACCCGAGCGCAGAATTCCGGCCTTCTGCTGCGCGCAAATTCGGTGAAGTCCGGATCAACCAGTGCCGTCAAGATTTCCCGCGCCCTATCGGCGCGAAAGTTAGCCATGATGATCGCATCGCCGTCTTGCATGCCTTGATAATCACCGATGATGGTCGGCAGCATGAATTCGTCGGTTAATTCATTATCATAGCTTGCCATAATGCCATCAAAGGCATTATCGGCTGAATTTCCAATCGCGCCAACCATGCCATTGTAGGCTTTTTCCACACGGTCCCAGCGGTTATCGCGATCCATGGCATAATACCGCCCCGTAACCGTGGCTATTCTGGCCAGATTATAAGGGCTGATATCCTGTTCAAATTTCTGGATAAATCCTTTGGCGCTGCGGGGCGGGACATCGCGGCCATCCAGAAAGGCATGGACGGCGACCGGAATGCCGGCCTTTGACAGGAGGCGCGTTAAGGTCAGTATATGATCTTGATGGCTGTGGACGCCGCCTGTCGACATAAGCCCCATCAGGTGGCAGGTACCGCCCGTTGATTGCAGGCGGGCAATGGTGGATTTTAACCCCGCTATTTCTGGAAAACTTCCGTCCTTAATAGCGGCACTAATAAGGGGCAGATCCTGCATGACAATGCGCCCTGCGCCAAGATTGGTATGACCGACCTCAGAATTACCCATTTGCCCCTCAGGCAACCCCACAGCAAGCCCGGAGGTATCCAGATAAGCCATCGGGCAAGTCTCGGTCATTTTATCAAAATTTGGCGTATGCCCAAGAATAATGGCGTTATCATCAGCCTCATCTCTGCTGCCCCAGCCATCCAAAATACATAAGATGACAGGTCTTGTTGGTTTTACGGAAATGCTGGTCATGGACTATTCAAAAAACCTTTTCATAATTTGTCTGTATTATAGAGCAATATTCATATTAATAGAAGTAAGTTAATGGGCCGTAAAATCACGTTTTTTTGATCTAGTCTTTATGATAGGGGTGGCCCGATAATATGCAGGACGCCCGATAGAGCTGCTCCGATAACATGACCCGTACCATCATATGGGGCCATGTCATGTCGCTTAGGCGCAAAAGGGTATCTGCGCGGTCTTTTACTTTCTGGTCGTAACCATCGGCCCCGCCGATTAAAAATACGAGGTTAGAGGTGCCAAAGTCCTGGCGTTTCTGTATCAGATGGGCAAAGCCTGTACTGCGCAGGCTTTTGCCCCTTTCATCAAGGGCAATGATATGAGCATCTTTTTGGCCGGATTTCAGGGGAAGAGCTTTCAGGATCAGGTCGCCTTCGCGGGCCATGCGTTCAGCCCCCTTGAGGGGGCGTTTTTCTTCAACCTCTATGATGGTGGTGGGCCAGGGACAGCGTTCAAGATAGGTTGCTATCTGTTGCTTTTCTGGCCCGTTTTTCATACGGCCTACTGAAATGATGGTAACCTGCATCATATGTCATCCGCCTTGGATTAACTTTTTCGGGCTAGCTTTTTAAAAGCTGATCCGGCGTAAAGTTATCGGGACGGATTTCCATGGTCCACATTTTTTCCAGATTATAGAAGCTGCGAACCTCGGGCCGGAAAATATGGATGATGGCATCACCCGCGTCAACCAAGACCCAGTCGGCTTTTTCAAGGCCTTCTATTTTGCTGTGACCATAGCCGGCATTTTTGATATTTACCGCTAAATGATCGGCGATTGCGGCGACCTGACGTGTGGAACGACCAGACGCAATAATCATCGAATCGGCGATGCTGGTTTTTCCCTTAAGGTCTATGGTAATGATTTCTTACGCTTTGTTGTCTTCCAGAGAGTTGATAATAACTTCTAAAAGTGTGTTCGGGCTATGCGGTTCTATAGAGGATGAAATGTCATCCTCTGAGATGTTATTATTGGGCAATTTGGGTTGTAACCTCTTGGCTTTAAAGTTTTTTCCGTCGTATCTCAGTAGATGACAGCGGGTTTTTCGTATCCCGGATGAATGTCCATGCCGGGGGTTTTAATGAGCATAGGTCAGCGGCCTGCGCCGAGGGTATTCTCTGATCCAGAAAATAGGCTGCCGTATCGCTTGTCTCAACGGCGGTAGAATAACCCGGACGATCAAAAATCGCAAATACTATGGTCTGGGCAATTTTTTTCCAGTCTTTCCAATGTGAAAATTCTGCCAGATTATCGGCGCCCATAAGCCAGACGAATTGCGTATCTGGCAGCAGGGAAGTTATTCTGGCCACGGTATCCACCGTATATCGGACATTCATTTTTTCTTCAAGGTCAGTGACATATATTTCTGGGTCTGCGCAAATGGCGCGGGCGCTTGTCATTCTTTCTTTAAGGCTGGCCATTCCCTCAGGGGGTTTTAGCGGATTTTGGGGGGAGACCAGCCACCAGACGGCATCCAGTTTCAATTTTTCAAGGGCAACAAGGCTTATTTCCAGATGGGCCGCATGGGCGGGATTAAAAGACCCGCCAAGCAGGCCGATCTTTTTGCCGGATAAATTATCTTGGGGAAATATATTAAGGTCTGGTTTGGCCATTGCCGCGTACCTGATATTTGTAACTGGTGAGCTGTTCTAATCCCACGGGCCCGCGCGCGTGTATTTTTCCGGTGGATATACCGATTTCCGCCCCCATGCCGAATTCTCCGCCGTCGGCAAATTGGGTGGAGCTGTTATGCATGACAATCGCACTATCAACTTCGGTGAGAAATTTTTCTGCGGTTTCGGCATTTTCCGTGATGATGCAATCGGTGTGATGGGAGCTATGGCGGGCAATATGCTGAATGGCCCCGTCGACGCCTTTCACCGTTTTAAGGGATAAAATGGCCTCTAGATATTCCGTATCCCAATCTTCTTCCTTTGCGGCAATGATGGTCTCATCAAGCAGGACGACTTTTTTATCGCCGCGCAATTCACAGCCGGAAGTTTTTAAGGCATCAATAATAGCGGGGAGATGACTGTTCAGGGCGGCCTCATCAATAAGCAAAGTCTCTGCCGCCCCGCAAACGCCGGTACGGCGCATTTTGGCATTTAACGTGATGGCCACGGCTTTCTCCAAATCGGCGTCTTTATCCACATAAACATGGCAAATACCATCAAGATGAGCCATGACGGGAACGCGGCTGTCATTCTGCACCCGTTCGATCAGCGACTTTCCGCCGCGCGGGACGATGATGTCCACATAACCCACAAGCCCCAATAATTCTCCAACAGCGGAACGATCCTGTGTTGGGATCAGTTGAATACAGTCTGGACTAAGGCCTGCTTCGGCCAATCCCTGCGTAAGGCAGGCATGAATGGCGCGGCTGGACTTGGCGCTTTCGCTGCCGCCGCGCAGAATGGCGGCATTGCCGGATTTCAGGCATAAGGCCCCCGCATCTGAAGTTACGTTAGGCCGCGATTCGTAAATAATACCAATGACGCCAAGGGGAACCCTGACCCGGGAGATATTCAAGCCATTGGGGCGATCCCACTGGGCCATGACATCACCCACGGGATCCGGCAATTCTGCGATGGCCACGAGGGATGCGGCGATATCTTCTATTCTTTGATCATCCAAAAGCAAACGATCAAGCATAGCGCCGCCAAGGCCGCGTTCCTCCGCGATGGTCATGTCTTTTTTATTGGCCGCCAGAATTACAGCTTTATCCGCGCGTATGAAACGGGCCGCCGCAAGCAGGGTCATATTCTTTTGCTCGGTCGACACATTGGCCAAGCTATAAGCTGCCGCCTTTGCGGCCTTACCCATATCCAGCATCATATCTTTTACGGTCTGCGTCATAGGAGAAATACTTTCATTTTTTTACAGGACTTTTATTACAAGGTCGTTGCGGTGGATGATCTCTTCGCGGCCCGAATAGCCCAGAATCTGTTCAATTTCGTGACTTTTATGACCGATCAGCTTGCGGCTTTCTTTTGCGCCATAAGCGACGAGGCCCTGACCGAGGGTCGTGCCTGACATATCATTAACATGAACCGTATCGCCGCGATCAAATGATCCCTCAACTCGGACGATGCCGGCGGGCAGCAGGCTTCTTCCGGACTTTAACGCATGGGCCGCCCCGTCATCAATGACCAATGCGCCGCAGATGTCCAGACTGGCCCCGATCCATTTTTTCTTGGAGGCCAAAGGATTGCCGGATGCATGGAACCATGTCCCTTTGGCCCCCTTCATATATTTCTGGATTGGCGCAAAGCCCGCCCCGTTAGTGATGACCATGTGACAGCCACTGGCGGTGGCAATTCTGGCGGCGGCAATCTTGGTGACCATGCCGCCGGATCCAAAACCTGTGGAGACAGGACTGCCGGCCATGGCTTCTATTTCCGGGGTGATTTCTTTTACGTTCTGGATAAATTCTGCCTCAGGATGATGGTTGGGGTCTGCGGTATAAAGCCCGTCAATATCCGACAGCAGGAAAAGGCAGTCCGCCTCACACATGCTGGCGACACGGGCGGCCAGCCGATCATTATCACCGTATCTGACCTCGTCCGTGGCAACCGTATCATTTTCATTAATGACAGGAACCACATTCAGATTGAGCAGACGGTTAATGGTATTGCGGGCATTCAGGTACCGCCGCCGTTCCTCGGTATCACCGCTGGTCAGGAGAATTTGCGCCGTTGAAATATCGCAATCACCAAAAATAGTGCGGTAAGTCGCGGCAAGTTCAATTTGTCCAACCGCCGCAGCGGCTTGATTTTCTTCGAGTTTTTTGCTCATGGGCAGGTTCAGAATTTTCCGGCCAAGCCCGATAGCGCCGGATGATACGAGGATTACCTGATAGCCCTGATCGCGGAGGAAAACAACATCGCGGGCAATGGATGTCAACCATTCTGCGCGAATGCGGCCGGTTTCTGCATCGATCAGCAGGGCGGAGCCGATCTTTATGATGATACGTTTCCAGTTTTCACTGTGGCGGGTGATATGCTGGCCGTTGTCAGGTGTTTTTGTCATTTTGTGGCTTTAACGATAGAATTATGGCGGTTAGGCTCAGGGTTCTAGATTGGTGACCAACCGGTGTCTTGAATATGTTCCTCATCTGTTTCGAAATCATCAGATTCCGGTCGTTCATTATTTATTTTTTCGAGCGGCGTATTTTCAAGATTTCTGGCGTCATCAATATTTTTTAACAGCGCCCGCAGCATAAGCGGCACGCCATAATGAGTGACCGCAGAAATTGGCACAATCGGCGATTTTGTCACGCTGCTCAGTTCATCACTTAACATTTTGATCAATTCTTCATCAAGCGCATCGCATTTATTCAGCCCGATCACTTCGGGTTTCTCGGACAGGCCGCCGCCGTATGATTCCAATTCATGACGGATGGTTTTATAGGCCTTGACCACATCGTCGCCGGTCGCGTCAATCATATGTAATATGGTGGCGCAACGTTCAATATGTCCCAAGAATCTATCCCCAAGGCCGTGACCCTCATGGGCCCCTTCGATCAGGCCGGGAATATCGGCAACAACAAACTCCCGTTGATCCACATGTACGACGCCTAATTGCGGCTTAAGGGTTGTGAAGGGATAATCGGCAATTTTTGGTTTCGCCCGGGATATGGCCGCCAGGAAAGTAGACTTGCCCGCATTGGGCAGCCCCACAAGACCTGCATCTGCCATTAATTTTAATCTGAGCCAAATCCACATTTCTTCTGCCGGGCCGCCGGGTGTTGTGCGGCGCGGTGATTGATTGACCGATGATTTAAAGGCCGCATTTCCCGTGCCGGGGTGGCCGCCTTCGAGCATCATGACCACTTGACCTTCTTCGGTAAGGTCGGCCAGCATGACGCCGTAATCTTCATCAAAAAGCTGGGTACCAACAGGGACTTTAAGGTAGCTGTCCGCGCCTTTTCCGCCCGTACGGTTCTTGCCCATGCCATGGCCGCCGCGTCCGGCTTTGAAATGTTGCCGGTAACGATAATCAATCAGGGTATTCAGACCGTTAACGGCTTCGATCAGCACATGTCCGCCGCGTCCGCCATTGCCGCCGTCAGGGCCGCCATATTCAACGCATTTTTCACGCCGAAAGCTCAGGCAGCCGTCACCCCCGCCGCCTGATTTTATATATATTTTGCATTGGTCAAGAAATTTCATGCGTATAGTCTATCTGTAAATGTGAAAAAGGGGAATGAAAATCATTCCCCTTTTTGGATCTCTTTTCGGAATGCGCAATCGCACTGTTACCGAATATCAGGCTTCGACACAGACATAGCTGCGTTTTTGCTTGCCTTTATAAAAGCGGACTTTGCCGTCGGTAAGCGCAAAAAGGGTATGATCTTTACCGATACCAACATTGTCGGCCGGATAGAATTTTGTACCGCGTTGACGAACAATGATATTGCCAGGGACAACAACCTCACCGGCATATTTTTTAACGCCAAGACGCCGGCCTGCTGAATCGCGGCCGTTATTGGTACTACCACCAGCTTTTTTATGTGCCATTGTTACTTCTCCTCAGTTTTCTTTGCCGCAGTTTTCTTTGCCGCAGTCTTTTTCGGGGTCGCGGCTTTTTTCGGCGCAGTTGCTTTCTTTGCTGCCGCCTTTTTAGGCGCAGCTTCAGCTTTCGGCGCAGCTATCTTTTCTGCTACGGCTTTTTCCGCAGTGGGCTTTGCAGCCACTTTTTTCGGCGCGGCTTTTTTAGCAGCAGTTTTGGCAGCTTTCGGGCCAATTTCCAGAATGCGTAAGACGGTTAATTCCTGACGATGACCATTTTTGCGGCGATAGTTTTGCCGGCGCTTTTTCTTGAAAATGATAATTTTTGCGGCGCGGGCCTGCTCAAGGATTTCGGCCGTTACGACGGTTCCTGAAACGGTTGGAGTGCCAACTTCAACGCCCTTGTCATTACCAACCATCAAAATATGGTCCAGGGTAATTGTGGCACCGGCATCGCCGTCCAATTTTTCTACTTTAATAACATCACCAGCAGCAACCTTATATTGCTTCGCACCGGTTTTGACGACTGCAAACATTTTTGTTTCCTATTATATCTTCTGGTCATAGCCGGCAACTGAAATGGATCAGTATTTTGTGAACCGGGGTATGACGAATGTCATCTTTTTATTTGCGGGACGTTAAATTCCGCATATGAAAGTGGCCGAAATATAACGCTAACGGGCCGACTGTCAAGGAGTTTTATAAGCTTTTCGGGATAAAATCCTGCCGCCCTCAGCCATTATTGACAGTCTTTCGATGTTTTTCAGGGAAACCTTGTCGGCACCGTCCAGTTTGATGAGGCCGAGCTTGTTCAGATTTGTGAATTGACGGCTTACCGTTTCAATGGTTAATCCGAGATAATCCGCGATGTCGGACCGGTTCATGGGAAGACCGATTTCATCTTTACTTTTCTTTGCCAAAAGCGAAGTTTTCTTTCTCATGGTCAGCAGGAAGGAACAGAGTTTTTCTTTCGCGGTTTTTCGGCCCAATAACAACATTTGCGCATGGGTAGAATTTAATTCAGTTCGGGTCATGTCAAAGACGCGCTCATTGAGATTCGGGAATTCTTGAAATAGTTCAATAATTTTTTTGCGTGGGAAACGGCATATTTCTACGGGCGTAATGGCTTCTGCCGTGTAGCTATGTTGTGCGCCGCAGGACAGGCCAAAAAAATCGCCGGTGAAGAGAAAACCTGTAATCTGCCGCCGGCCATCGGGCAACATTTTAGATATTCTGACCGCGCCGCTACGTATATTATAGAGATATTTCGCATTATCGCCTTCGGTGCAAATGATTTGTTTGGCCTTTTTATGGATGTTGCTTGATAATCTGGACAGGATGTTCAGGTCATCATTGTCCATAACATTGCATAATGAGACATGTTTTGAGGCACAGCCCTGACATATTTTTTGATCCAGATGGTTATAGGCCTTACTATGGGCATTTTCTATTTGAGGGTCTGGACTGTGAATTGATGTTAAACGCAAGCTTAATGTCTTTCCAATAGTTAAAACCATATGATCTGATGGGGTGATCTATCTGGCAGAATACTTAATGCCATTGTTTATACATTAATTCTTTCCAAAACACATAAGAAAATGCACGATCAATCCTCATTGAAATTAAACGAAATGTGGTAAATAATGCGGTTTTTGTGAAATACTTGACAGGAGTCAAATTTGGGATCAATCTTTCCTCTATAATGAATATATAAGTTGATGCAACCAGGAGGTAGGACAATGTCTAAAAAACTTAAATATCTTGTTGGGTATGACGGCGGTGAACTTGGCGCGCGTGCCGCAGAGCTTGCCGTTAAAAAACTTAAAGAACGCGGCGGGGGTATCCTTCTTTTGGCTTATATCGTTGACTGGTCGGAATTTGAAGTGATGTCCGTCGAAGAGCTTGCCGTGCGCCATAGCCAGCATATGGAGCATTTGGAAAGTGCCGAGAAGGATATTATGGTGCCGGCCCGCGCGAAGCTGTCAGCAGACGGCATTACCATTGAGACTTACGTTCAAGTGGGGAATGCTGCCGAAATTATCACAGCCCTGGCAGAGGAGCATGCGGCAGATCAAATTTTCGTTGGCCATCAAAGCAAAGGGCTATTGGCCAAGCTCGGGCTGGGCAGCGTGGCCTACAGTATTTTGCAAAAGGCTAAAATTCCGGTCACCGTGGTTCCGTGAACTTAAAGGTTTAGAACGCTCTAGTGACCGAAATTTCTTTAAAATGTGAAAGCTTTAAACTGCAAGTTTAGTCGCAATCTCAGCGACATGTTTGCCCTGAAAACGGGCAATCACAAGTTCCGCTTCACTCGGCAGGCGAGAGCCGTCACCGCCGGCAATCGTTGTTGCGCCATAAGGCGTGCCGCCAGATATTTCAGCCATATTGAACATTTCGGGAATGGCATAGGGCATTCCTACGATCACCATGCCATGATGCAGAAGTGTGGTATGGAATGAGGTGATCGTGGTTTCCTGACCCCCATGCTGAGAGGCTGTGGAGACAAAAACGCTGCCCACCTTGCCGACGAGCTTGCCTTCCTGCCAGAGGGCTCCTGTCTGATCAAGGAAGTTCCGCATCTGTGCGGCCATGTTACCAAAACGGGTTGGGGTGCCAAAAATAATGGCATCATAATCGCCAAGTTCATTGGGGTCGGCCTCTGGTGCGTCCTGATCCAGTTTGGCCCCGGCCTTCTCTGCGACCTCGCGGGACATCAGTTCCGGAACGCGTTTCATGGTAACGTCTGTACCGTCGACCCCGGCGGCCCCGTCCCGCAGGGCCTTCGCCAATGTTTCGACATGGCCATAGGTGCTATAATATAAAATAAGAATTTTAGTCATTAATCTTCCTTTCATGAATGATCGTAAGGCTGTTCCGCAAGCTGCAAAAAATACGCCTATAGTATATGTTGCCAATTCAGCGGACAATCATGTAAATTTAAGTAACTTGCTTTTTAATGTAAAGTAGGTACTTTAAAGTAACCAGTAGAAAAATATCTCAGAGGATCAGAAATGAACCAGAAATCACATCTTAAATGCCCTATGGATGCCTTATTGCATTTGATTATGGGGCCTTGGACCACATATCTTCTCTGGACATTAAGTCAGAATGGCCCATTACGTTTTGGGGTGCTGAAACGCCGGTTACCGGGCATATCTTCGCGGGTGCTCACGCAACGCTTGCGGATGCTTGAGACGGCAGGGGTTATTTTTCGAGACCATCGTGCGACCATTCCGCCGCAAGTGACTTATGGCTTAACGCAGCGTGGGGTGGAGCTTGGGGGTGTGTTGAATGACTTGGAAGTTATTGCGCGCCGCTGGGATATGGTTAGTGAAACAGAAAATATCCCCGTGACACAAGGTGACACAGGGCACTAGAATAGGCGCTAAAATCCATAGGTGAGAGACAGCTTGATATTCCGGCCCGGCATGGGCAACAGGTCCTTCAGAAAAGACGTATGTTGCCGGCGTTCGGCATTGGTCAGATTTTTTCCCTGAAGCCTTAAGGTCAAGTCCTGATCTTCGCCGTAAGGACGCCAGTTCAGGCCCATGTTAATTTCGGTATATCCTTTGGTCATAAGTTCTGCTGAGGCTGTATCTGTCTGATCATTGACCAGTCTGATATCTGCGCTCACATCAAAATTTGCCGCGCTATATAGTAAACCGAAAGTTGCGCTATTGGCCGGAATACGGGGTAGGTTGCCGCCATTGTTGGTAAATTTGGCCCGAATGATATCGCCGGAAATATTCATGAGCAGACGATGTTCTCCACTGGCGTAGATTTGGGTGGTTGTTTCAAGTTCAGCCCCATAAAAGCGGGCATCTCTTTGGCGAAACTCCAGAATATTCAACCCGCCATTTTGCTGGCCGGTGAAATATTCATAAATAAAGTCATTATACCATGTATGAAAGATATTCAGACGGGCAGAGAACAGGTCTGTTTCCTGCTTCAGGGTCAGCTCGATACTGGTGGCTTTTTCTTCTGTCAGGTCACTATTGCCTTTTTCAAAAGCGCTTGTGGCCAGATGCGGCCCATTGGAGAAAAGCTCTTCTGCTGTTGGTGCCCGCTCTGTACGGCTGATGGATAAGCCCAACAGACTTGTGGATGTTGGATGGATCGCCGCCCCGGCAGAAAAGCTTAAACTGTCAAAAGTCCGTTTTTGGTTCAGGCTTTTATTTTCCACAGATTGATGATCAAACCGCGCGCCAAACTCAAGAGTAACCGGGTTGAGGCTTACTTCCTCGACGGCAAATATTCCCCATTGCAGGGTACGGCTCGGCGGCACAAAGGCCTCATCTCCTATGGCTTCAAAATCACGGCTGCGGATTTGAAGGCCCATTGAGCCGTGAATGTTGCCGATGTCTTTTTGAATGAATTCGATGCGGCCTTCCCAGCCCACATTGGTAAAAACAGTGCCGATTTCAGCCCCTTCCAATTCGGTATGTTTGTAATCGGCAAAGCCAAAACGCAGGCGCGCTTCTTCAAAAAACAAGAAAGATTTTTCCAGATTACCCTTGAGATCAAATCTTTTTTGGTCAAGGTCGATGCGCACAGCCTGATCGCCGTCATCATCTCCGGGCACGCCGTAATTGCTGTCATTCACGCTATAAGAAACCCCAAGCATGACGCCATCTTCAATCCAGCTTATGCCAGCGCTGCCGCCTTTATTGTCCACATCAGAATTTTCAACACTGCCGAAAACCTCTTCTTCATGTGCCGTCTCCTGAGCATGAAAAACGCCGCTTTCCGCATATCCGGGAATATCAAAGTTGCCGGAATTTCTAAAATAACCACCCAGATGAACTATGAGTGCCTTATCATCGGTGCCGCCAATTCTGGCGGTCAAAGAGGCGCCGCCGGAATATTCATTGGCAACGCTGCCAAATCCAAGTCGCGTTCGTCCAGAAACGGGGGCTGAAGGAATGACGCTCGGGATGCGTTCATCAATGATATTGACCACACCGCCGACGGCGTTGCTGCCATATAATAATGTGCTGGCCCCGCGCAGAACTTCTATACGCATTGCGGTCAGAGGATCGGCGGCAACAGAATGATCCGGTGATGTGCTGGAGGCATCAATGCTGCCAATGCCATTAATTAATATGCGGATTCGGTCGCCGCCAAGGCCGCGAATAATCGGGCGGCTGGCCCCCGCGCCAAAGAAGCTGGAAGAAATTCCCGGGATACCGGCCAAGGTTTCCCCGATGGTGGCTTCCATTCTTTGCTCTAATTCATCAAGTCCAATCAGGCTATTGCCCTGCAAAACATCAAGGCGCGACTTGCCATGGGGCGCGCCAGTTACAAACAGCTCCTCCATTTTATGGTCATGGTCATGGTCATGCGTATGGGGTTGATTATTCGGCACATCTGCGAAAGCTGGCGTTGCCAGAGTCGTTCCGAGAAGAGCCATACTGAGAAATAATGCCCGACTTAAGATTGGAAAGGGGAGGGATTTCATACGTCTTGATACCTTAAAATAATATAATTTAAGGCATAATGTTATAACGTATCAAGAAATGCAACTATTATTCGGACTTATCTGTTATCAGACGGTCAATCAGGGCGTGAGCTTTGGCGGAATTCCAATGGGCCGGCCCGGTTAAAATGCCAAATTGCTTTCCGGCTTTGGTGATTAATATGGTGGTGGGGTAGCCGATTGTTTTCATCTTGCGGGCGAGGGTGCCTTTTTCATCATAATAGAGGTCAAGATGCTGAACGCCAATTTCATCAAGGAAGGCGCGCGAGCTTTCCAAACCGCCCCGATCCACTGAAATGGCGATCACTTTAAAGTCGTCATTGCCGCGCGCCGCTTGCAGGGCGTCAAGTTCCGGCATCTCTTCGCGGCACGGCACGCACCATGTGGCCCAGAAATTAATGAGCAGATTTTGGCCCTTAAGATCATTAAGCGTCATGACTTTTCCCGCTTCATCCGTGATCTTGGTTAGAGGTAATTCTGTTTGCACGCCGTAGATAGTGAACAAGGCAGTGCCATTTTTCAGACCGCTGTCCAAAGGAAAGAATTCATCTTTTTTTGCGTCGAGGGCTGTATCAGTAGGGCCAATGATATATATTGCGCCCAGCAAGGCAGATACAAAGGCGACGACCAGTATCAAATTTTTATTCATTATGTTTTTTCACTATTTTATATTTTTATGTTGTAATGACTATAAGATAAAGTTGAAACATGAATAACTCAAGAGACGAATGCATTTGATTTTTACGGGGTCGGTTTCTTGATCTGTTGGACAATATATTTTGGTGAAATTCTGGGGATAAAACTTGCCTAAACTGCCGTATTGTCGTATTCCCCGCCTTATTATATATGATATATTCCAGTTCTGGAGATGAAAAAGTATGACCTCTAAAAAACACACATCATCTACACAAGATAATATGGCCAAAGAAAATATTGCGGATAAAGGTCAGGCGAACAGCCTTTGGGGCGGGCGGTTCGGTGCGGGTCCAGCGGAAATTATGGAAAAAATCAATGCCTCTATTGATTTTGACAAGATACTTTATGCGCAGGATATCCGAGGCTCCAAAGCCCATTGCCAAATGCTGATGACGCAAGGCATTATATCTGTGGGCGACGGCGATAAAATTCTTGCCGGCCTTGATCAGGTGAAGGATGAGATCGAAGCCGGTAATTTCACCTATGATGCCAAGCTGGAAGATATTCACATGCATGTGGAATCGCGGCTGACAGAAATTATCGGGGATGCGGCGGGGCGGCTTCATACG
>JAJRQU010000093.1 GCA_024280095.1 Alphaproteobacteria bacterium
AAGCACGAATGCACGTACCCGTAAGGGTAAGGCCGTTGCTATCGCCGGTAAGAAGAAATAAGGTACTGAAATGGCTGAAGAGAAACGCGTAAAGCGCAAAGAACGTAAGAATATCACCAATGGCGTCTGCCATGTGAATTCGACATTTAATAATACCATTATTACGATAACCGATGCGCAAGGCAATGCTATTGCCTGGTCAACATCCGGTGTTATGGGTTTTAAAGGTTCCCGCAAATCCACGCCCTATGCGGCGCAGATGGCGGCGGAAGATGCCGGCAAAAAAGCTCAGGAACATGGGATGAAAACCTTGGAAGTCCAGGTTAAGGGCCCCGGTTCAGGCCGGGAATCCGCGCTTCGTGCTTTGCAGGCGTTAGGCTTTACAATCACGACCATACGTGATGTGACAGCAATTCCGCATAATGGGTGCCGCCCGCCGAAACGGCGCAGAGTATAATAAATTGAATTTCCCCTGCTGCTACTTTGGGTAACAGCAGGGTTTTATGGTATTTGCCCGACGAAATAAAATATCAGGCAAATTGAAACCAGTAACTTACGAGGATTTAAACCGTGATCCAGAAGAATTGGCAGGAATTAATAAAGCCGTCTAAGCTTGAAGTTAAACAAGTTGGTGAAGAGCGTAGAAAAGTAACGATCGTTGCAGAGCCGTTGGAACGTGGTTATGGCATGACCTTGGGCAATTCATTGCGCCGGGTGTTATTGTCATCTCTTCAGGGGGCCGCCGTAACATCTATTCATATCGACAATGTTTTGCACGAATTTTCTTCTATTCCGGGCGTTCGGGAAGATGTCACAGACGTTATCCTGAATATCAAGAAGATTGCCGTTGAAATGGAAGGCGCAGATGTAAAGCGTCTGTCGCTTCAAGCCACGGGCCCGGGCGAAGTTACCGCGCGCCAAATTAGCGAAGTCGCTGATGTTACCATTCATAACCCTGACCTTGTGATCTGTACATTGGATGACGGGGCAGAGCTGCGCATGGAATTGACGGTTGAAACAGGCAAGGGCTATGTGGCTGCGGTGAATAACCGTCCGGATGATGCGCCGATTGGTCTCATCCCTGTTGACAGTTTATTCAGCCCGGTCAGCAAGGTCAGCTACCGCGTTGAGAATACCCGTGAAGGTCAAATTCTGGATTATGACAAGCTGATCATGACCATTGAGACTAACGGTACGATAACACCTGAAGATGCCTTGGCCTATTCTTCGCGTATATTGCAGGATCAGCTTCAAACTTTCATCAACTTTGATGAGCCAGAGGATGTCGCCGCTGAAAAAGAATCAAGTGAGCCTGACTTCAACCGCAATCTTTTGCGGCGTGTTGATGAACTGGAATTGTCTGTTCGTTCGGCAAATTGTCTGAAAAATGACAATATTGTTTATATCGGTGACCTTGTGCGTAAGACCGAAGCAGAAATGCTTCGTACCCCAAATTTTGGCCGTAAGTCACTGAATGAGATTAAAGAAGTTCTTTCTACCATGGGCTTACGTCTTGGGATGGATAATCCGGGCTGGCCACCAGAAAATATTGACGAGCTTGTCAAGAAAATGGAACAAGAATTTTAATTTTGGATTTTTAATTGGGTAGGGTCCCCCTAAGTGGATACCCCCTCAAGGAGTAAGAGATATGCGCCATCGTAGAGCTGGGCGTAAGCTGAATAAAACAAGTTCACATCGTAAAGCGATGTTTGCAAATATGGCCCATGCGCTGTTAAAGCATGAGCAGATCGTAACAACTTTGCCAAAAGCCAAAGAGCTGCGCCCTATCGTTGAGCGTTTGATCACTTTGGGTAAGCGCGGATCTTTGCATGCTCGCCGCCAGGCGGCGTCTAAACTTCCGGTTATCGCGAAAAATACCTTTCGTGAAGGTAAGGATACGGATGTATTGAGCAAATTATTTGATGTTTTGGCGGAACGTTATAAAGAACGTCCGGGCGGCTATATCCGTATTTTAAAAGCCGGTTTCCGGCATGGTGATTCAGCACCGGTTGCCGTCATTGAGCTGGTTGATCGTGACGAGAGTGCCAAAGGTCAAACCAGTGGGCCAGAAATGGAAGCCGTTGCGGAAGAAACCGAAGCAGCTTAATATTGCTATATATTTAAAGTAATTTGAAAAAGCAGCTCGGTCGGGCTGCTTTTTTTTGGTTAATGCTTGCGATATATATCGCAGTTCATATAATGAATGTCTCTATTCCAATTATGAAAATCAAGGATTTATCGGATGGCTCTTAAACCGGGTGTCGTAAGCGGCGAAGACTATATTACACTTGTTAATGCCTGCAAGGACGGTGGTTATGCGCTGGCTGCGGTGAATTGTGTCGGGACCAACAGCGTCAATGCGGTTATGGAAGCCGCCGCAAAAAACAACAGCGACATTATCATCCAATTTTCCAATGGCGGGGCACAGTTTTATGCCGGTCAAGGCATGGAAGACAGTTTTCAGGCAAAAGTCCTCGGGGCTGTATCCGCTGCCCAGCATGTCCATCTTTTGGCCGAGCATTATGGTATTTGTGTGGTTTTGCATACGGATCATGCCAACCGCAAACTGGTGCCTTGGGTTGATGCCCTCATTGATCATTCCGAAGCGCATTACAAGGCCCATGGCCGCCCGTTATATACGTCACATATGCTTGATTTGTCAGAAGAAGATATTGACGATAATTTAGGGGAATGTGCGCGGGTTCTTGCCCGTATGGCAAAATTGGATATGAGCCTTGAGATTGAACTGGGGATCACGGGCGGCGAAGAAGACGGGGTCGGGCATGATATTGACGAGAATGCGGACAGCTCCCACCTATATACCCAGCCCGAAGATGTTCTGAAGGCTTATGAGCTTTTAACGCCGATCGGTCATTTTTCCGTCGCGGCCTCCTTCGGCAATGTTCATGGGGTCTATAAACCCGGCAATGTGCAGTTAAGGCCTGAAATTCTGCGGAACAGTCAGGCATTGGTACGGGAGCAGCATAATACAGCAGAAAATCCGTTGAATCTGGTGTTCCACGGTGGCTCCGGTTCTGAAAAGGCCAAGATCTCCGAGGCGCTGACTTACGGCGTATTCAAGATGAATATTGATACGGATACGCAATTTGCCTTTTCAAATGCTATTGGCAAATATGTGGATGATAATGCCAAGGCCTTTAAATATCAAATCGATCCTGAGAATGGGACGCCTTATAAAAAGCAATATGACCCGCGCAAATGTCTGCGCGCGGCAGAGCAAGGTTTTGTGACGCGCCTTGATGAGGCGATTGCGGATCTGGGTTCTGCGGGTAAGTCTCTTGCACAATAAGGAGCAGGCACGATAACGGCAGGTTTTTTATTATATGGCCATTCCTGATCACATTATTGGGGGATTATATATTTTGCTTTAAATTCAGACGTTCCATCGTTTGGGCGGCAAAACCATCTCCGGCTTTTTGATAAAAGTTATAGATCACATCAATGCCGGCGTCCTTTAGCTGTTCCCGTTCATCCTCATATCGAATTATTCCTGCTGTTTTTCCGGTATATCCCGCTTGCTTTAATTGATTTACAACTTCCACAATATCGAGGTAATTTGGAATGGCGAATATGATCAGACTGATAGGTTTGAGATTGATATGCCCCCAGAAATCGGGATCTTCCGCATCGGCGATAATTACCTTTCGGCCTTTTGATATGTGTTCTTCTACCCTTTCCTGATCGGTTTCTATGCCGATGACCGTAAGGGGTAATTTTTCTTGCAGGGTATCATAAGCCCCGGCCCCCACACGGCCCATGCCAATGACAAGAACTTCCGCGCCCTCTGGCTTGGAAAACTGATCCTCCGGCAGGCGGTCGGGATGTTCGAATTTTTTTAAATAATCCGCCCACCGTGCATATAAGGCATGTCCCTTGGCATTAAGGATGCTTGAAAAAACAAATGACATGGATACCGCCAGCGCCATTATGACCAGCCATTCCTTATCCATTAAACCATGAAGAACGCTGGCAGCGCAGACAATAAGGCCAAACTCACTATAATTGCTGAGACTTAAGGCGGTTAAGAATGCGCTGCGGCTGCGCAGCTTTAACCGGGTCAACCAAATGAAAAACAAACCGGCTTTAATCGGCAGGGCTAAAGCCATGACCAAGGCAACGTTAAACATATCGACAGTCGGAATTGCCGTGAAACCGATTGACAGGAAAAAGCCAATAAGGAAAATATTCTTAAAATTCATTAATGACTTTGCCAGTTCCGTTGACTTGCTGTCGCCGCTTAAAATCATGGCAATGATCAAGGCACCGAGATGGGCTTTTAAGCCAACCAGTTCAAATGTTTCTCCGCTTGCGAAAGCCAGAAAGAACCCCGCTAATGGCAACAGCTCACCATGTCCGCAGCGCTGAAGCAGTTTAAGTAATATTGGCCTTAATAAAGGCAGGGCAAATAACGCCAAAGCCCACCATGACGGCGATTTATCGGTGGCAAGCGTAACGAATATCACGGCAGCTATATCTTGAATGATCAGAATACCAATAGCCACCTGACCATGACGAGAGCGTAATTCGCCCTTTTCTTCCAGTATCTTAACCACGCAAACCGTGCTGCTGAAACTTATCGCAAAGCCGATCATCGCGGCGGATGTCCAATCCATTCCCATGAAATATGTAAAGCCGAGAAGGCCAAAAATCAGGAAATTCACAGTGGTTATTAAGATGATAACCCCCATATGTCCTGTCGCACTGGCCCATATTTCAGTCTTTAATAAACTTCTGACATTAAGTTTCAGGCCAATGGTGAAGAGCAGCAGGGAAATACCAATGTCTGACAATGTTTCAAGGGTTGCATCCGGCGTAACGCCAAGCGCATGCAAACCAAAACCCGCCATCAAATACCCCACCAGCGGGGGAAGCCCTATTCTTGTAACGGCAAAGCCGCAAACAAATGCGACGCCCACCCATATGAAATCCATTATTATCTACCCTTTGGACTTTTTGCGGCCTTCAAGTGAAAGGCCAGCCATGTGAATGCTATTAAGCAGTATAAGCCCGCCAATGCAAGTCTTTACCCTTGATGGCTATGTTTATTCCCTGATCATAGTTGCGACAGCAGCGGCAAGAATATCTTCAATAGCGATATCATTGGATTTATGGGGAATGCTGTTGCTGGTCACTATTCGATGCGCGCCCGCAGATATTAACCGATTATAGGCATCACCGGCAAAGATACCATGAACACCGATACAGGTTGGCGGCTTCATATTGAGCGCCTTTAAGTGAGCCACCGTTTCGATCATGGTATGAGCCGTTGAAATAATATCATCAACCAAAACCGGCGTATGATCATGATAGGCTGCCACATCCGGTAAAGAGACAGCCACATCCCTGTCCCCGCGCCGGACTTTGCTCAGAACCATAAAAGGCGCGCTGGCTTTGTTTGCCGCATCGGATACCCATTGGCTGCTTTCGGCGTCGGGGCCGATTAATACGGGCCGCGCTATGTTGGATTTGATCCAGTCCGCAATATGATCGCTGGCGTGAATGGCTGCGGCAGGAATAGTATAAATTTCACTTAGTTTTTTATGTCGGTGAAGATGAGGATCAATGGTGACCAGCCAATCAACTATTTGTGACAGGAGACCGGAAAATATATCTGCTGTTATGGCTTCACCGTCATGAAACCGTTTGTCTTGGCGCATATAACCAAGATACGGCGCGACCAGTCCGATGGATTTTGCCCCCATTTCCCTTGCAACCTGTGCAAAAAACATGAGGCCCATGATTTTATGATCCGGATTGTCAAGGCCGCAAGTGATGATCACCTGCTGGCCCTCGACGGGACTATTCAACCTGACATATGTTTCCCCATCTGGAAAATTCCGAATCTCCATCTTGCCGCGCGTTATTTGTAAATCAGAGGCAATATGATTTGTGATATTTTCAAAGCCCGGGAAAGAAAAAATTATAGACATAGTCAATCTTCCTTGATTTGAATGATATGATTTCCTTCGGCAAGGAAATTTAAGCTATAGGCTAATTCACCGGGTGAGTTTGCATGAATGCTATAAATCGGTGCGCCCTTGTCAATTTTCTGAGCCACATGAATATGCAGGTCAACGCCGGCCGCCTTTGTATATGGCGCGCCGGCAAGCTTGGCTATTTTGGCAATTTTACGGTTGTCTATGGAGAGGATAGTTCCGCTATGGGGGGCATGGATGATATGTTTATATTGTGCCTGTGGAATTTCTCTCATACCGCCTTGTGCTGCGCAGATGGCTTGGAATTTTTGCCATGCGCGGCCATTATCAAGAATTTTTCGGGCTATGGCCATGCCCTGTCCTTCGGTGACATCAGGTGAAAATTCAAGAATATGTCCCGCCAATAATATGGCCCGTTCCTTTAAGTCC
>JAJRQU010000094.1 GCA_024280095.1 Alphaproteobacteria bacterium
GCAAGGTGGGTTTAGCAATGCGATGCGGCGCATCGGATAAGAAAACCAGCGTGGCCATGGCGTAAAAGAACCCGGCCTCCGGTGGGCCAAAATAAACCATCAGCGTCGTTGCGTTGCTTGACAGATGACCCACATCTCCCGGCGCAACGCGCCTGGCTGATGGTTTATTTTGACTCCATCAAATTGGCCGTATCTAAGCGCAGAACGCTCTATTGTCCTAGCGCGTCCGCAAGTAATATTTTTGCCGCCGCCTTGGCATCCATAGCGGGATTCTTGGTGATCCTGAGCTGCGCGGCCACTATTGCGCCCTCTTTCAACAGCAAAAGCCTGCGTGCCAGACTATCTGGATCTTCTGCACCTGCTCTTTGCGCTATGTCACTGAAATAACTTATCAATATAGATTTATGATCTGCCGATTTCATATGGATGGGATCAGAAAATTTCTGATATTCTGCTGCGGCTTTCATAAACATACATCCCTGAAAACCTTCTTGCGCGAACCATTCTTTTAAGCCGTCAAACATGGCAATCAACTGGCCGCGTGGTGTAGAGCCAAGCTGCTCCATACGGCGAAACAGCCAACGGCGAAACTGTTTATCCCGAAGGGTAAGCGCGGCAAGGATCAAATCCTCCTTAGCGGGGAAATGTTTATACATGGATGTTTTCGAAATGCCGGTTTCCGCAACAAGCTTATCCATTCCCGTTGCATGAAACCCATGACGATAAAATACCAATAACGCTTTCTCTACCAATTCATCTCTTTTTGAAGGTCGCACGTCAATCTCCGTTATATTAACCGATCAGTACGCCATTCTCCATATTTCAAGAGTTTTGTCAACTGATCAGTACACTATGCCAGTGGTCTGATAAATTATGCTGAATATTTATTTTAATATTCTCAGGAACGATGTATGATCTTCCGGATGAGAAGGCGTTGATTGAAGGAAATATTCACAAATGGAACAACAAAATTTTAAAAGTCATAAGGTATGGGATCTGCCTACCCGGCTATTCCATTGGACCAATGTTCTTTGTATTATTGGCCTTATTGCTGCGGGCACGGTGATATTATGGGCTAAATCTCTGGGCATGGGCAATGATGGTAAAATCCTGATGAAAACTGTTCATGTCTATATTGGCTATGTTTTTGCGGTTAATCTGACCTTTCGCTTAATTTGGGCCTTTAAGGGTAATATATTTGCCCGCTGGGGGAGTTTCCTGCCCTTTGGCAAAGGCTATGCCGGAAAATTAAAATCCTTTATGACCTCAGAAAAATCTGACCAGCCCCAATATTATCTGGGCCATAATCCGCTGGCAAGAATGGCTGTCACCACTATATTTTTTGCCCTGACGACCATGGCAGTCACCGGGCTTGTTCTGGCCGGCACCGATATATATTTCCCGCCCTTTGGCGCTATGATACAGGAATGGGTCGCCGCTGCCGGCGTTAATCCGGCTGACGTGATGCCCTATGTCAAGGATAACGTTGATCCTGTGGCTTATGCTGAAATGCGAAGCTTCCGCAGCCTCTTTCTGAACGTCCATTATTGGACATATTTTATCATTTTAGGGTTAATCGTCATCCATATCGCTGCCGTCGTCCGTACAGAAATAAAATCTGGCGGTGGCATTATATCCGCCATGTTCACCGGCAAAAAAATCCTGCCCCGCGACCCTGAGGATATCTAAGCTATATTTTAGAAAATGCCCTGTTTTCATCAGGATATGCCATCATCTAACGGATTATGCTTGCTTAGATGAGGACGGCGCGATTATGGGGGATTGAATAATCAATTTCTGGCCCGAGCGGTATTATTCCTGTCGTATTGATCATATGGTGGCTGGCATAATAATGCTGCTTGATATGAGCCATATTTACCGTTGCGGCCACATGCGGCTGCTGATATAAATCACATAAATATCCAAAAATATTCGGATAATCGGCAATACGCTTCAGATTACATTTAAAATGCCCCACATAGACCGGATCAAAGCGCACCAAGGTGGTAAAGAGCCGCCAATCAGCCTCGGTAATTTTTTCGCCCGTTAAATACCGCTTGCCCGAAAGTTCCGCCTCCAACCAATCTAATGTTTCAAACATAGGTAATACGGCTTCTTCGTAGGCTTTCTGGGATGTGGCAAAGCCGGCTTTATACACGCCGTTATTGATCTTATCATATATCCGTTCATTCAGGCTATCGATTTGCGCCCGCAAGTCTTGTGGATAAAAATCACCCGCCTTTGCCCCGACATCATCAAAGGCACTATTGAACATGCGGATAATTTCCGCAGATTCGTTAGAGACAATTGTATGATTTTTTTTATCCCATAAAACAGGCACGGTAACGCGCCCCGTATAATCCTTCTCTGCCGCTGTATAGACTTGATGCATATATTGCGCCTGATTAATATTATCCGGGATCACATCTGCACCATCCTCAAAATGCCAGCCATGCTCGCCCATATGGGGATGCACAACCGAAATCGAAATGAGGTCTTCCAGACCTTTCAAAGCCCGAAATATGAGCGTCCGATGCGCCCAGGGACAGGCCAGAGAAATATATAAATGATAACGACCTGCCTGAGCCTGAAAGCCGCCAATACCTGAAGGGCCGGGCGTGCCATCCGAAGTGACCCAATTACGATATTGGGAATCTTTGCGTATGAATTTTCCATCATTAGATTTTGTATCGTACCATTCATCGTGCCATTTGCCATCAATAAGTAAACCCATTTTTTATCTCCTAAAATTTCCATCTTTATAATCTTGAAATGCCCGCAGAATTTCAGCCCTTGTATTCATGACAAAAGGGCCGCCCCGTACAACAGGTTCATTCAAACACTGTCCGGCTATTAACAGAAAGCGGCTATCCTCCTTACCCGATGTAATCGTAACATGGTCGCCGTTCCCTAATATGCCAAGCATTTTTTTTGTTAAAAAATAGTCCCCATCATCTATTTTAACGCCGCCATTTATGACAAAGATGAAACCATTATGACTTTCGGGAATGGCTTGGCTGTATGATGATTCGGCCTTTATGCTAACATCAAGAAACAGGGATTTTGTCGATGTATTTTCTACGGCCCCAATAGTGCCCATATCTGTCGTGCCGGAAATTACCTTCACGACTGTACCGTTATTTTGGCTTTCAACCGGAATATTTTCAGCTGAAAACTCCTGATAGGCTGGCGCCATCATTTTATCCCGTGCCGGCAGATTAACCCATAGCTGGAACCCCTGCAAAAGACCATCTTCCTGTTCCGGCATTTCTGAATGGATAATGCCGCGCCCTGCCGTCATCCACTGAACATCGCCAGCCTCAATCACGCCCTCATGGCCCGCATTATCTTTATGCCGCATCCGGCCCGCCAAAAGATATGTTACTGTTTCAAAACCACGGTGCGGATGATCTGGGAAACCTCCTATATAATCCCCCGGACGATCCGATGAAAAATAATCCAGCAACAAGAAGGGGTCGACCATATCAATTTCTGGTGATCCAATAAAACGGGTTAACTTCACCCCCGCTCCGTCTGAAGCCTGATGGCCTGAGCTTATTTTAAGTATTTTTCGCGCGCCTGTCATAATAATTGCGCCTTGTTCTTCATATAATTATCAAGGGAGTAAGCCCCTGCCCCATGCGCAATCAAAAATAGGAACCCGCCAGCTATAGCGATATTCTTCATGAACATGATAAAATGTGTTTGATCGCCAAAATCGGCGTGAAACAACACCGCAGTTATGATGGAAAAGCCAGCAAGAGCCAAAGCGCTAAGTCGTGTTTTCCACCCAATGACGATCATGATAGCAACAATAACTTCAAATAGAATGGTAAGAGGCAACAAGAATCCCGGAACGCCCATAACATCCATATAAGCTTGCGTACCATCGTAAGCTGGAATCTTCATGATGCCCGATATAATAAATATTAACGCAATGGAAAACCGGCCTATAGGTGCTGATAATGAGTGATATTTTATCATAATATATCCTTTTCTGTCTATGTATATTTAAGTGTGCCAACATTAACCATTGCCTAAATTAGAATAAACAGTGATATTAAGAACATATTGTACTAAAATAGAGAACTATCATGGGTCAATTGGAAGATATGGATACATTTGTCCACATTGTCGATGCCGGCAGTATTAGCCGTGCTGCCAATCAGCTTGGAATTGTAAAATCCGCTATAAGTCGCCGCCTTACAGAACTTGAACATCGCCTTGGCGTACAATTATTAAACCGAACCACCCGCCAATCCAGTTTAACGGATGCTGGCCGGCAATATTACGAAAAGGCGCAAGAAATATTGGCTCATGTGGTGGAATTAAATGCCGCCACCTCCTGCGCTCAAATAGCTTTGAATGGTATCCTTAAGATTTCTGCACCAGTATCCTTTGGGCTGTTACATATGGCGCCGGCCATGAATGAATTTGCCGCCCTTCATCCCGACCTGACCATTCATATGGACTTTAATGATCGTCATATTAATTTGGTTGAAGAAGGTTATGACCTTGCCATTCGAATTGCTGAACTTAAAGATTCGCGCTTAATCGCCCGAAAAATTGCCCCTATTCGGCGGCTTATCTGCGCAAGCCCCGGTTACCTTGAAAGAATGAGCATCCCTGAAAAGCCGGAAGACCTAAAGGATCATCATATTCTACATTATACCAACACACAGTCCACCACATGGCATTTAATTGACAAGACAGGCCACGAACATGCCGTCGCTCTTGGCAGTAAAATGGTTGCAAATAACGGGGATTTCTTAAAACAGGCGGCCATAAATGGGCTGGGCCTGATTTATTCACCCACATTTATCGCTTGGGATGACATTAAAAGCGGCAGGCTGGTTTCTGTGATGGAACACTATCATTGCCGGGAATTGAACGCTTACGCTGTTTATCCTCAAACCCGTCATTTACCCCAGCGCGTTCGTAAATTTATCGATTTCATCAAAGAAAAATTCGGCGGCGAACCCTATTGGGACAAATACTAAACAATAAAATTTTTAAATAAAAGGCATGATTTGACCCTGTAAAAAAAACTGTTATAGAAGATCACAAAAACATAATTTAAGGATGTTGCATGAGTGACGTTACCATCTATGTGGATGCGGATGCTTGTCCGGTGAAGGAAGAGGTTTTAAAGGTTTCTTATCGTCATCAACTGGCGGTCTATATCGTTAGCAATCAATGGATGCGAATGGACGTCGGGCCGCTGGTTCAGAAAATTGTCGTGCCGGACGGGCCGGATTTGGCCGATGACTGGATTGCCGACAATATCACCGCAAAGGGCATCGCCATTACCGCCGATATTTTGCTGGCCAAACGCTGCCTTGATGCAGGGGCCATCGTGATTGGGCCAACCGGCAAGGTTTTTTCACCGGATAATATTGGGGTGGCGGTTGCCATGCGTGACCTTAACGCTCATCTGCGCGAAACCGGCGAAAGCAAGGGGTATAACCCCAGCTTTACCAGCAACGACAAATCACGCTTTCTTCAGGCATTGGAAAGCGCCATTCAAACAAAGTTAAAGGCCTCTAGCCAATAGCTCCGATATAGGCCGACAAGGCTTGGGAAATTTTCCTGATTTGTTCATAAGTCCCTTCAATTTCATCAAAAATCTCTTTATTTTCATATATATAGCCATGCATCCCTTCGCGCGCAAAAGTGATGTTTTCTGGATTATCCGGATCAATTTCATAATCCCCTTCAAGGGGAAAAATCTCGCGAAGCAGCAAAAGTGTCGGTGATATTTGAAACCGCAATATGCGCATAATCAAATCATCAACACTCAGGCCTTTATGATCCTGGAATCTGGGAATACGGGTGATCAACAGAAACATCTGCTGTATCAATGCCATGCGAAGCACATGAAGCAAGGTATAATGTCCGCGTTCCTGCTCATTTAACATAAATGGCGGCTGCGCAAGATCCCTTCCCTTCATGGCATCCCTCAAATACATGAGATCTTCCCGCAGCGTAAGCTCGATACGGTTCAAGCCTTCAAAAACGCCGTTCACCCTCATCATACCCGCAAGACGCAGCATCCGGTTATGGTCATGGCTTTCATCCTCATACCGCGCTGAATGCATCCAGTAACGGGGGCGAAACAATGATGTATAAGCACCAAGAAAATCTTCGTCCGTCACATCCACCGCCGCAATGACAAGTTTCATAATATGTCGCAGGCGCGGCGATTGTTCGTACATTTTCCAGAAATTGCCGCCATCCTGTTTCATGGCCATACCGACGCCGCCCAAACTATTGGCCAGAAAACCCAATTGATGAAGCAGCATATTATTGGGAATAGCGCGAATTTGCGAGAGCTTTTCCAGCGGCCGGCTGACCACGCCTTCGTCTTGGCGAATGGTCATACGTGAGCCGGAAGGATAAGAAATCTCCGTCCCCAATACGGACAGCAGACGCATAAAATCAGGATTGTCTGCAATGGCCCCATAATGTCCCTTGACGGTCAAGAAGAAATCAAGCGACCAATCCGTGTTTTGGTAAAAAGGGTCTGGCGCCTGATCCACGGGAGCCAGAATATTTTCCATCACACGGGTTAACGTGGCAAAGGCCATATCAGGGGTATGCAACCAAAGAAACCCATCACCGCCTTGCAGGCTGAATTCTTGTTTATACGGAATATTATGTTTCTTAACCAGACGGCGGGCCTCGGGACTATGCATATAATCAAGCCTGCCGCCAAAGCCGCTAGGATGCGCGCCGCGTCCGACAGACTCGCCGCCCGTATCAAAAAACACCAATTGAACATCTGACAAATCAAATTTAGTCCATAACTTGGCGACCTTTATCCGCAATCTTTCAATGGCAAGTCCCGCTGCCACCTGTCCTAAATAACGTCCCGCATCGGAATAGCCGGCCTGAATACAGAGCCGTCCACGTTTTTTCACATAAGCAAAATAATGGGGATTCTCCAGTAGTTCTTCGATCACTTCTGCCCCCCGAACCAAGGCCTGATCCGTCTCGAACAGGGGCGAAATATCCACCATATCCTCAACCCCGAATAATCTGGCATAACATAAGGCCGCCAAAACCGTGAAAGGCGTATCGGATTCAGCGATCAAAAACCGAACCGGCGTATCGGGATCGATATATTTCAGGATTTGGGCAACAATCATAAACAACCGCTTGGCCGTTGTTTGCTCGTGAAGAATAGTCTCATAGCCCACTGTTTGGGTGTCAATACGGTCCAATAATTTGCTTGCCGCCGACATATAGCGTCTGCGGCTGGTGGCATCATCCGGGTCTTTTTCCATAGCGACCATGGGCCGGATCGCATTATGAAGCTGCACCGCATTCAACCGAAAATGCACATGGGAAAATCCGGTTCTGAAATTGGCAAAGAGGGCGCGAAATATTATCAGGTCAGCTGTTGATTTATCGTCCCCTGCCCGCGCAATTTGACGGGTTAATTCAGACATTATTTCTGCGGGCAACATCATACCATTACGGCGACTATTGGCCATATGCTGTGCGAAATTCCGAACGGCACCAATATCATTAACGCCGCCATTAACGCTGGCTGGAAATTCTGCTAAATCGCTTTCAAAGACATCTTTTAACTGGGTCAGTAAATCTGTGATTTTATCATTTATTTTATTGTTTTTTGGTAACGCCCGCCAGCGATCAAGATATACGTCACATTGACGAAGGGCCATCCGGCAACGGAATTTAACACTATCAATCCACGAAATATCATCACGGCCATCCACATCAAAACCCACCCAGCTGGCCGACGTCACCAGCTTAAGGTCAATCTTTCGCCAGTCATCTGGATAGGCCGCGCGCGCGGCCTCAAGGGCAAGCTCATACATTTGACCAATAGCGTGCTGCAGGTTCAGCAGGGCGCGCTCCGACTGAATATATTCATATTCGAGCGTTAAGCCCTCATCAGGACGATCAGAGTTTTCCTTGAGCTTTTCAGCCGCCGCCGTTTGTGACATGCTGCCATCAATCAACCCTGCCAAGACATCATATTGCCCCTTGCTAAAACCGAAAGTCGGATGGCCGGTAATGACAATACCCACAGCCTCACGGCGAACGAAATTTTGAAATTCCTCGAAAGTCTTGCCCTTGCTGACGTTCTGAAAACAATCTAAAAGACTTGCCTTATTTTTGGCCCTGTCGGTCGTCTGAAGATAGGCCTGCCCCCGCCTTCCCCGACTTAAAAAACTGTGAATACCCAGTTCAGAAACAAGGTTATCGACCTGGTCAGTCGCCAAGTCACCTGCTTTCATCTTTCTCAACAGACGGTAAGACAGTTGCTGATAGGGGTTGATCAGCGGTGTTTCATGAGACAGATGGCGGCATTCTTCCAATTCAGCTGATAAGATATCCAATTTTGTGGAGGTATTTTCTGACATCACTTGCTAAAACCTTATTTTGCAACCATTCAGGTCAATTTGTATCGCATTCACAAAGATTTCGCTAATTAAATGTTCA
>JAJRQU010000095.1 GCA_024280095.1 Alphaproteobacteria bacterium
AAGGGAATCCCTGAAGAAGATCTGGCGCTTGTTTTGCAGCCATTCGGGCAGTCAAGGAAGAATTCCCAAATCACCCATGATGGCGTGGGCCTCGGACTACATCTTGCGAAAGTACTGACAGAGCTTCATGGGGGAAGCCTGTTGCTTGAAAGCAGCCTTGGTGAGGGAACAACCGTAAGCCTGACGTTCCCATCTTCCTTGTTCTGTGACAATAGTGAGTGACAGAGCGTTCTCTCTCAGGTTGTGCCGAACTATGTTGGTTTATCTATATAAAATAGTGGGTTATTTTTTACTGTTAAGGATATTATTTTAATTTTCTGGTAATATTGCAACTTTAAGCTAGTCTCAAGATATATTTATAAGAAGGGCAGGCCTCATGGCAGGATCCACAGAAATTAATGTGGCGACAAAATTGATGGAAATAAAGCATTCATTCAAGCGCCATCTTCCCGGTAAGCTTGATGAAATTGACCGCTTATGGGCGTCTCTTGGGACGGCAGAGGATTATGATAAATCGTTGGATGACCTTCGCCGAATGGTTCATAGTTTGGCGGGGTCCGGGGGTACTTTTGGGGCAAATGCGGTCAGCCGGGTCGCCAAAGAATTAGAACGAATTCTTGACTCTAAATTTACGGATCTGGATCAGAAATCGGCTGCCGCCACAAGCGTCATCAAGGCCGTGGATGAGGGTATCGCCGAGCTGCGGCAAGTTGCGGAGAATTGGCACCCTTCGGATGTGCCTTATATTGAAAATATCAATATAAGGCGCACGGATCCGAAAAATCTAATATATCTGGCAGAGGATGACGAGCATTTCGCGGCTGACCTGATCGTGCATTTGGAACAGGCCCGGTACCGCGTGAAACATTATGCAAAATTAAGTGATTTCGAAAAGGCCTGCGAGCATGAGCTTCCCGATATTGTTATAATGGATGTTGTTTTTCAAGATGGTGATGCGGCGGGTGCGGATGTCATTAAAAGGTTAAAAAATAGAACAGAATTTTTTCCATCGGTTATATTTATTTCCGTGCGCGGTGATATGGCGAGCCGTCTTGCGGCGGCGCGTGCGGGGGCACGCCGTTATTTCCATAAACCGTTGGAGATGACCAAGCTCATTCAGACGATAAATGGCTTTACAGAAAGAACCGTAAAAACCCCCTTTCGAATATTGTTAATTGATGATGATGAAACCCTGCTGGAATATTATGCGGCCGTTCTAAGGGAAGCTGGCATGGACATCAAAACCCTGTCCAACCCTTTGGAAGCTTTAGTGTTGATTCAAGAATTCAAACCGGATGTTGTTGTTACAGATGTTTATATGCCGGATTGTTCCGGGCCGGAACTTGCGCAGGTGATCCGGCAAGACGATACATGGGCCTTGATGCCTATTCTGTTTTTATCCACAGAATCTGATATGGATCGCCGGTTGATGGCTCTGAATTTTGGCGGCGACGATTTTCTGATAAAACCCGTAGAAGTGTCCCATCTGGAAACCGCCATTCGCACAAAAGCAAAGCGCGCTCGCTGGGCGAACCGGCTGAATAATGACCTGTCCGTTGCCCTGAGGGAGAATAAATTTCAACTTGCGACCATGGATCAACATGATTTGGTCAGCACGACAGATGTCGCGGGGCGGATTACCGGCGTTAATGGTAAATTTTGTAAAGTCAGTGGTTATAGCCGGGAAGAATTATTAGGACAAAATCACAATATCCTAAAATCCGGCAAACATCCCGAAGAATATTATCGTGAGCTGTGGCAGACCATATCTGGCGGTAATGTCTGGCACGGCAGATTGTGCAACAAAAAAAAGAATGGTGAGGAATATTGGGTGGAATCCACTATTGTGCCGTTTTTAAATGACGCGGGGAAACCCTATAAATATGTTTCGGCCCGCACTGATATCACGACGTTAGTTCAGACGGAGCAGGCTTTGATACTTGCCCGCGAGGAAGCAGAGAGCGCCAACCATGCCAAATCTCAATTTCTCTCCAGTATGTCCCATGAATTGCGGACGCCAATGAATGCCATTATGGGATTTGGACAGCTTCTCAGAATGGAAACGGAGCAGCCGTTAAATGCCTCCCAGAAGGAAAATGTTGATGAGATTTTCAAAGCCAGTCATCATCTCTTGAATCTGATAAATGAAATACTTGATCTTGCCACGATTGAATCTGGCCGTGTTGACCTGTCCATGGAATCCGTGGAGCTTGCCCAGATAATTATTGAATCATTGCAACTGATAACGCCCTTGGCGCAAAGGCGTGGGATTGACATTGCCCTGACTTTGAATGGGGCTGCCATTACGGCTGAGCAATTGTCACGGAAAAATCATGTGGTACGTGTGGACCGTATCAGGCTCAAACAAGTGATGCTTAATTTATTGAGCAATGCGGTAAAATATAACCATGAGAATGGCAAGATTGTGATTGACTGTGACATCAGGGAAAAGCTTGCGCGGGTCAGCATTATGGATACCGGCCCGGGCCTTGATGCGGCCCAGCAGTCCCAATTGTTTAAACCTTTCATGCGTCTGGGCGCACAGCAATCAGAAGTGGAAGGGGCAGGGATTGGTCTGGTGATCACCAAGAATCTTGTTGAGCTTATGGGGGGGACGATCGGATTGGATAGTGAATCTGGCAAGGGCTGTTGTTTCTGGGTCGAATTTCCAAATGATACATTACCACTATTGCCCAGTGACATTACGGCAAAAAGTGAAATTACGTCGCCCCTGAATATGAGGGAGTTTACCCAAGGTCATACGGTATTATATATCGAAGATAATCCCGCGAACCTAAGGCTGGTGAAACAGCTTTTGGCAAAAAAAACCAATATTCATATGTGGAGCGCCCCGGAACCGCGCCTTGGGCTTGAGCTTGCCGCAGAACATAAGCCGCAAATCATTCTTTTGGACATCAACTTGCCGGGCATGAATGGTTTTGAAGTACTTCAACATTTGCGGGATCGCGCAGAAACACGTGAAATACCGATCATAGCCATTAGCGCGAATGCCATGCCCGATGATATAGAAAAGGGTTTGGCGGCGGGCTTTGATGATTATATCACCAAACCCATTGATGTGAATTTACTCTTAAAAGCCATAGAGCGAAACCTAAATATAAAGTCGTAAAAATCAGTCTTTTACAGAAAATCAGGAGATTAAAAATATATGCCGGAATTAAAGCGAATATTATATGTCGAAGATGAAGCTGATATTCGGGCTGTGGCAGAAATAGCCCTTGAGGCCGTTGGCGGTTTTGAACTTAAGGCCTGTAGCTCAGGGCAAGAAGCGCTGGCGCAAGCCCCTGTTTTTGGGCCTGATCTATTGTTACTTGATGTGATGATGCCGGGTATGGATGGCCCAACGACCTTAGAGGCCCTGCATAAATTGCCCGAATTGAGCAATGTCCCGGCAATTTTCATGACGGCCAAGGTTCAACCCGAAGAGGTTATTGCCCTTAAAAAGGCCGGCGTTCTGGATGTGATTACCAAGCCTTTTGACCCCATGGGGCTTGCGGAGCAAATTCGAACCATATGGCGGGCCCATTCTGCTGAGTGAAAGAAGTGAGAGCCTATCATGAAATTCTCTATTGTTTATAAATTCAGCTTAAGCGTCATTATACTGGTGCTGGTGAGCAGCGGTATGGTCGGCGCTTTATTTTATACCAAAACAACAAAAGTTCTTGTTGAGAATACGTTGGAAGACATCGCGGTAGAAATTAGAAATGCGGGCCGGCGGCTTCAGATGCACGTGGAAGCCCAGTATGAGGATGTCTTGTTTCTGGCCCATACGCCGCCTGTCCAGGGGTTTCTCAGGGCGAGAAAAGACGGCAATTTTGACAAAGAGGGCGGCTCTACATTAAAACAATGGGAAAACCGTCTGGCGGCAATTTTTATAGAACTGATGAAAAGAAAAACCCCTTATGATAAAATCCGCTTTATCGATAAATCAGGGCAGGAGATTATCGTTGTCGGGCGTGAAAAAGGCCAGGTCGTCAGCATAAAAACCCCTGATTTGCAAAATAAATCGCACCGGGAATATTTTTCCGAAACCCTTAAATTGCCGCCAGAATCCGTTTATCTGTCAGAAATGAATTTGAACAGAGAATATGGCAAAGTGAGTGTGCCGCATATGGAGGTTATGCGCGCCGCCACCCCTGTTTTTGATTTCGATACCGGCCTCATTGCCGGTGTGCTGGTCTTAACCGTAGACGTCAGCCATGAATTGCTGGAGATTCAGCGTGATATTAAAGGCGTGGGCCGCGAAATTTATATTACCAATGATAAGGGTGAATATTTACTGCATCCGGATGGTGACAAGGATTTTGCCTTTGACTTGGGGCATGATTATAATATTCAGCAAGATATCCCGCAGTTGGAAACATTGTTTTTACCCGAAACCCAATCTCCGCGCCTCGTATTACTGCCCGAGGATACGGGGGGCTCTCATGTGATGAGTTTCTTAAGAGTGGCTTTTGACCCCTCTCGTCCGGAACGGTTCATTGCCGTGGGGATAACGAAACTTTATGATGAAATTCTTGCCAAGCAGAAAGATGTTTTGAATGATGTGTTATTTTGGGCATTAGCCCTTGCGGCATTGGCAAGTTTTCTGGCTGCGCTTCTTGCCTATCGTCTGTCTAGACCCATAAAGATCATGACGCAGATTATGAATGATTATATTCACAACCGTAAAAGCACAGGGCATATGCCGGTGGATCAAGGTGACGAGATTGGTGTTTTGGCACGAAGTTATCAGACGTTGATGGGTCAAGTTGAAGATGCACAAACGAGCCTTGAAGAGATGAACCGTAATTTGGAAACAAAAGTGGCGGAACGTACGCGGGACCTGGAAACCAGTGAGTTGCGCCAGCGCACCATTGTTGAGCATATGGTGGATGGCCTGATTACAATTGATGAAAAAGGCATCATTACCATGCTTAATCCTGCGGCTATTGAACTTTTTGGTTATCGCGCAGATGAAGTGGTTGGCAAAAACCTGAAGATGTTGATGCCGGAACCATATCATTCGGAACATGATGGTTATCTGAAAAATTATTCCACGACGCACCGGAAAAAAATTATCGGTATAGGCCGAGAGGTTGAAGGCCTTCATAAAAACGGCAGAAAATTTCCCATTGATTTGGCCGTCAGTGAAATTTTGGTAGATGGTCAAAAATTATACATCGGGGTTGTCCGTGATATTACAGAGCGTAAAGAGATGGATAAGATGAAAAACGAGTTCATCTCTACGGTCAGCCATGAACTGCGCACGCCGCTGACATCCATTCGTGGGTCATTGGGATTAATTGTTGGCGGCGCGGTGGGGAAATTGCCGGAACAGGCTGATGAAATGCTTAAGATTGCCAGTAATAATACGGAACGATTGTTGCTGTTGATTAATGATATTCTCGATATTCAGAAAATTGAATCAGGTGAAATGGCTTTTAAATTCTGCAGTCTTGACCTGAAGCCTTTTCTCGAGCAAGCGGTGGCGGAAAATGAAGGTTACGGTGCGCAACATGGGGTAAAATTTGTCATTTCCCAGACTTTGGAAAATGCATGGGTTTATGCCGATAAAGACCGCCTTATGCAGGTTATGGGAAATCTGTTTTCCAATGCAGCCAAATTTTCACCCATAAATGGCACGGTGGAAATTTCTCTGGCCCATCATCATACGAATATATTACGTATTTCGGTGACGGATAAGGGGCCGGGCATACCAGAAGAATTTTGGCCTAAATTATATGATAAATTTACCCAATCGGATTCATCGGATACGCGGCAGAAAGGAGGCACTGGGCTGGGGTTGAGTATTTCGAAGGTTATCGTTGAAAAGCATGGCGGCCGCATCAATTTTGTCAGTAGTGAAGGGATCGGAACAACTTTTTATGTCGAATTGCCCGGGTTGGCCGGAAAGAGAGCAGGTGATGAAAAAGGTCATATGCCGCAACATCTGTCAGAAAATACGTCGGAACCGTCTGTCCTGATTGTTGAGGATGATCATGATATTGCCGCCTTAATCAGAAGAATGCTGGCCGAAAGCGGCTATGATAGTGATATTGCCTATAGCGTTGAGGCGGCCAAGGTAAAATTGACCGCCAATCCCGGACAATATGAGGTCATAACGCTTGACCTTGTTCTGCCCGGTGAAGGTGGCATGAGTTTTATGACGGATCTAAAACAAGATAGCCTTACGCGCGATATTCCTGTGGTTGTTGTTTCGGTTATGGCTGATGAAACCAGGCAGTCATTAAACGGCGAGGCTATTGATGTTATCGACTGGCTGCAAAAACCCATTGATCAAAAACGCCTGATTGCTGCTATCGACCAAGCTTCCGGCTCTCTTGATTTGCCGAGGGTATTGCATGTGGAAGATGACGAAGATGTCCATAAAGTCGTCAGCACGATGCTCAGTGCGCATTGCACATTGATCTGGGCGCCGACCCTTGCCGCCGCAAGAGAGGCTCTGGATTCTGAGAAATTCGATCTTTTGTTGCTGGATATTGGCCTTCCAGATGGCTCAGGGCTGGAATTGCTGGAAATGCTGGACAAAATCTCGCCGCCGCTAAGAGTGGTTATATTTTCTGCCTATGACGTGACAGAGGAATATGTCAAGAAGGTCAGTGCCGTATTGATTAAATCCAAAACCAATAATTTTAAATTGGCAGAGGTGATTAAGAATGTCATCGCAAATTCCAAAAAGTCTGCGTGACACGTTAATTTTTTTGCCCCATATTCAAGTATATTTTTTTGAAAGCTGTAAAGAAAGTTATTTGCCATGATGCGTACGGATCAAACTCTTCTGGAACAAATGAAAATCAGTGATGTTGATATTATAAACCGTATGGATGTGCTGGCGCTATCCAAAGAAGAACTCCAGATATTATCCAGTCATCAGAAGGTCATTGACGATAATATTGACATTATCGTTGAAGAATTCTACGAAAAACAAACAGAAATTGAAGAAATATCTCTGGTGATTGGGGATGCGGATACGTTGCTGCGTTTGCGTAACGCACAGCGAAGATATGTCATCGATCTTTTCTCGGGCCATTATGACCGGGAATATGTGAATAACCGTTTGCGTATTGGCATGATCCATAAAAGGATCGGTGTGGACCCAAGGTTATATCTTTCGGCGATCAGGACATTGAAAAATATTGTCAATACTGTTTTAAAACGCAACATCAAGGCCGATGATATATTGGAAACCACGCTGGATGCGCTTGATAAGTTGATTTATTTCGATACAACGCTGGTGTTCGATGCCTATATCGACAGTTTGGTGAGAGAAGTTGAAAGTGCGAAAAGAAAAACCGAAGCCTATGCCGAGGGTCTTGAGGCAAAAGTTGCCGAAAGAACGAAACAATTGGAAGAGCAGGCAAAAACAGACTCTCTGACAGGTATCTATAACCAAAGAGCCATGCAAGAGCTTCTCAGAAGAGAGCTCAGTGTATCCCACAGGCGCCAGACGGTGTTGTCTTTTGTCTATTTCGATATCGATAATTTCAAGGCAATAAATGATAAATTCGGTCATATTGAAGGCGACGATGTCTTGAAATATATTGGCAAAATCATGAAGAAAATTGTCAGAGAAGTTGATATCCCGTGCCGTTATGGCGGTGATGAATTCTGCCTGATATTACCGGATTGCGCCAATGAAGATGCCGAAATAATATGCCAGAGATTAATCAAAGCCTTCAATGAAGTATATCCCGAATATACCCTTAGCATCGGCATCTCCGAAGCCTCCCCGCATAAGCATGTGGACAGCCAGGAACTCATTAAAATAGCGGATGGCAAGATGTATCTGGCAAAAAAAGAAACCGGCTCCAATATATGCAATTAGGACATTGCTCTAATATACCTAATATGATCTATACAAATATGTAAAAGGGTTATTTTGCGATGACTTCTGCGGCGCGCCGGGCGGTCAGGATACATCCCGCGAGGAAAGTTCCCTCCAGTGATCGTTTGCCCGATACGCCGCCGCCGCCAAATCCTGCGGCTTCGCCAATGGCATAAAGGTTGGGTATAGGCTGCCCGTCCTCTTTCAATATAGCGCAATCCAGATTGGTTTGAATGCCGCCCAAAGTCTTGCGGGTGATGAGCCGGGTGCGAATGGCCAAAAGCGGGCCGGCCTTCGGGTCGCATATGCGCTGAAATTTACAGGTACGGATTCTGTCCCCGCGCCAATGGCGAAGTTGCGCTATCCGCCTGATTTGATCATCATTGTGGAATTTCGGGTCATGGGTCAGGCGGTCATCATAGGCTGAAACCTGCTCTTGCAGGGCAACGGCTGAAATATAATCAGTTCCGGTCAGGTCATTCATTTTCTGCGTTAATTCGGTTACATTGTCCGCGACAATAAAATCATCACTCTCAGCAACCATTTGACGTACAAGCCCGTCATCGGCCAGCAATAACTTAAGCACCAATTTCAGGAATTTCCGGTCCCTATTGTCTGGATTATGTTCGGCCCCCGATATGGCCAGCTCGCGGCGGGCAATTTTCCAGTTCATCACATGCCATGTCCAGGGCTCTTTCTGTTTTGCCACCTGCTGACACAGATGTAATGTGTCAAAGCCTGCGACCAGGGGCAATGGCCCGATGCGCCTGCCGGTATGATCCAGCCATAAAGATGACTTGGCTGGCACCAGACTTAACCCGTGGTTCTCAAATCTGGGTTTAGGATGCGCAATACCGGCGGCATAATTCCACATTTTATCCAGATGGGTAACATGGCCGTTCAATTTTTCTATCTGCTCATGCATATGGCCGTCCGCTGTGGGGTGACAGCCGTTGAGCATGGTTTGCGGGGCTATACTGTCGTTCGGCCAATGCTGTCTTACCAGGTCGTGATTGCCGCCGATACCGCCCGATGCAACGATCGTTATCTGCGCCTCAAGGCTAAAGGGCTGGTCAGACTGTGTATCATGACCTTCAAGGCCTATTGCGGCCTGTCCTTTGGTGATGAAATTCTGTACCCGATGATTAAACCGCAACGTAACTTTCCCGTCTTTTACAGCGGTGTTTAAGCGTTCGATCAAAATATTCATTAAGTGATTGGCGGTGCCAAACAGGATATGATAGCGCGGCAGGCTGTTGCCCGGTACGTAAAGCCCCCTTTCCACCCATTGAACAGCGGGCAGATATTTCATCCCAAGGGCCTTGACCCAGTCGCCTGCTTTTGACGTGACATTCTCCACATAATATTTTGCCCATGCTCTGGGCCAATGATCACCCTCTTCAAACTGGGAAAAATTATGCCAGTCCCGCAGGGCCAGTTCATGACTGTCTTTTATGCCTGACCTTCTTTGTTCAGGCGTATCGACCAGCATCATGCCGCCAAAGGCTGATTTGGCAAGGCCGCCTAAATCTTCTTCGGCTTGCGCGTCCAGAATGGTGATCTGGCGTTTTTCACCTTTTTCCAGCAGTTCCAGCGCACATGTGATGCCCGCGATACCAGCACCAATAATGACTATGTCCGTTGTATAGCTGTTAGAGCTTGTCATTATACTCCGGCGACCTTCCATAGCGCATAGATGTTATTCCTCTATTCAAGTAATCTTCAGGTTATCCCATTTTGCCGGGAATTAATAATAAAGAAGCGTTTTTAATATGGATCTTCAGGCCTTCACCGGGAGCCGCAAGCTTGGCAGAATTGAAATTTTTCATGATCTGTGGTATCATTACAGCTTAAGAGATAGGAGGTTTGCGCGTTATCAACCTAGTTGGATGAAATGGAGCAATCATGAATTTTATAAAAACATTTTATTTGATGTTTCCCATAGTATTAATTTCTACCCTTGGAGCCTGTAGTAGTTTTAGCCTTCATGATCCTTTATATTCGACAGATATGCTCAGCCGCGAAGACCTTTTATCCGGGCAGGCCATATTTGGTAAGCCGGTCGATAATATGGCCTTGCCAGAGGATCATGTTATTGCGCTTAATGAAAAAATGCAGGCTTATCTGACACATTATATCCCGAAAAATTATGTGAAGAGCAGTAAGGTAAGGTCACTCATGGATATGATGTTAGGGGCGGGCACATTGAATATGCAATATGACATGTCCAAAACCCATACAGCAGAGGAAGCCTTCTTAAAATCCGAAGGGAATTGCCTTGCCTTTAGTTATCTATTCATTGCCTTCGCCAGAGAGGCTGGCCTGAAAGTTTCCTTTCAAGAAGTTGCTATTCCACTAGAATGGGGTTCTGCCAGCGGAGATTATTATTATTATAGCCGTCATGTGAATGTCAGAGTTCATATGAAGAAAACCAATGACTTGATCGTAGATATTGATCATATGGATTATAAACCCCATCATAAAGCTTGGGATATATCAGATCAGGGCGCAATCGCGCTTTATTACAGTAATAAGGGCACGGATTTTCTTATGAAAGAAGACCATGAGAATGCGTTTCTGTATCTGGCCAAGGCCCTGAAGCTGGCCCCAGAAGATGGGGTGATCTGGTCAAACCTTGGTGTCTTATATCGGATAATAGGCCAGCATAAATATGCCGAGAGGGCCTATTTCATAGCCCTTAAAACCCATAGCAAAAAGAGGTCGGTCTTTGGCAACCTAAGCGTATTATATAAGGAAGTGGGCGAGATCGAAAAGTCTGAATATTATGAGGGGCTTGCAAAAGAGCATCAGATGAAGAATCCCTATTATAGATATTATCAGGCGCTGGGCGCCTATGAACTTGGGGATTATGCACAATCGCTAAGCCATCTTAAAGCAGCCTTGAAACGTCAGGTCGACGAAAAGAAATTTTATGAGTTGCTCGGGGAAACTTATGCTAAACTTGGTGAGGAAGACCGGGCCAACCGGGCATGGGAAAAGGCTAAGAAGCTGGTCTATTAGAGCGCTCTAAGGGGCAGCCTAGGCATTCGTAAAAGTCTACTGCATTCGTGCTTTATAGGCGATCTGCTGATTAAGTTTGACCCATTGCTTATCCGCATTGGACGTGTTTTCCGGTAAATTTTCATTCCATAAATTACGGGTTCTGCCGGAATGGAACAGAAATAACTTGCCGCCCGCGATGACCCAAAGTTCCGGCGTTGCCGCCTGTATGGTGCCGTTCATGGCCATAGCAAAAGGATCATAGCCCCCATATTGCGGGGCATATTCTTCCGGTTCTTCAGAGAAGGCTTGGCGGTTTTCAAGGCTGCTGAAATACCAGATGGCACCGCGCCATGTGACCTGAAAATTATGAACGCCTTTTTGTGCAGCGCCGATGGTATGATAGGACACGGTATCAAAACCCTCAATGGCCACGCCCGCTTCACCCATATTTATCACTGTGACGGGCTGATTGCCCTGATAGGTAAGGTAAAATGAAAATCCACCGCCGATTAACAGCACCAGCGTGGAAAGCAGCATCATTAATTTGGTAAAGTTATTCATGAAATTTAAGTCCCTTCCTTGGCCCCGAAATTATCGCCGCCGGAGGCAAGAAATTCTTCTTCTTGAGCTGTTGATACTCGCCCGAGGGCTTTGTTTCGATGGGGAAAACGGCCAAATTTGCTGATGATGGTAAGGTGGCGAACCGCATAGTCAATCTGATCATCAAGCTTTGTGCGCTGCTTGAACAGGCTGACGGATAACTCCTGATCATTCATATCCTCGCTATGTTCAAGGGGCATATAGATGAATGATTTCTGGATGTCTGTCATGTCCAGATCATATTTGTTGGCCAATGCCATGAAACACAGGGACAAGGCTAAAGCATCTGTTTCAAAGGCTTTTGCGCTCTCTCTAAATATATTGCGCGGCATTTGATCAAACAGAATGATGGCGGCCAATATTTCATTGCCGCTTAAGTCCAGTTCAATCAGGTTTTTGCTCTTGAAATGGTCATAGATATGGGAAAATGCATCGATGATATCTTGGTCAACTTGATCGGACTGGATAAACCAGTCTTCCGGTTTTAAATGATCAAACCAGTATTCTGTCACTTGTGTGAGGTATTTTTTCTCGTCTTTTGTCAGCATGGTACAATCCGAAGTTTCCATTTTTGCCCAATCTTCTGCCCAGTGCTCTATAACGGGTTATCGGGTTGGTACGGGTACGTCACCGCGATAATCATAAAATCCTCGGCCCGCCTTTTGTCCAATCCAACCGGCTTCGACATATTTGACCAGAAGCGGGCAGGGGCGGTATTTCGTATCCGCCAAGCCTTCATATAATACCTGCATGATCGACAGGCAGGTATCAAGCCCAATGAAATCGGCAAGTTGCAACGGCCCCATGGGATGATTGGCCCCAAGCCGCATGGCCTTGTCGATGGATTCGACGGAGCCGACACCTTCATACAGGGTGTAAATGGCTTCGTTGATCATCGGCAGGAGAAGGCGATTGACGATAAAGGCCGGAAAATCTTCTGAACTGGCGGAGGTCTTACCAAGTTTTTCGATGAAGGTTTCTGCGGTATGATAGGTTTCTTCGCTGGTGGCGATACCCCGAATTAGCTCAACAAGTTTCATGACCGGAACAGGATTCATAAAATGCAGACCAATGAATTTTTCGGGTCTGTCCGTCGTTGAGGCTAGGCGGGTTATGGAAATGGACGATGTATTGGTTGCCAGAATGGCTTCGGGTTTCAATATTGGACATAGTTCCTGAAAAATGGCAATTTTGACCTGCTCATTTTCTGTTGCGGCCTCAATGACAAGATCCATCTCGGAAAAACCTTCAAGTCCAGTCGTCGTTTTAACCCGGGCGAGGGCTGCGGTTGCTTCTTTATCGGTAATCAAGCCTTTGGCGATTTGGCGTTGAAGGTTGTTTTCAACCTTCGTCAGGGCTGTTTTCAAGGCGTCTTCACTTAAATCGCTCAAAAGGACGTCATATCCCGAAACCGCAAAGACATGAGCGATGCCGTTGCCCATCTGTCCTGCGCCGATAATCCCGACATGTTGTACCATTATGGATGTCTTTCTATACTTAAACTGAACTTATACTGGTGTTGAGGGCCAATTCAATATTGGAATCAGCCCTCCACTATATTTAGAAGTTAGGATAACTCTTTTTCGAGCTCAGGCAAAGCCTGAAATAGATCGGCAACCAAACCATAATCTGCGACCTGAAAAATCGGTGCTTCCTCATCCTTGTTTATGGCGACGATGACCTTGCTGTCTTTCATGCCCGCCAGATGCTGGATGGCACCCGAAATACCAACAGCGATATAGAGGTCAGGGGCGACGATTTTTCCGGTTTGGCCGACCTGATAGTCATTGGGGACAAAACCCGCATCAACAGCAGCGCGGGACGCGCCAATCGCCGCGCCAAGCTTATCAGCAACAGCCTCAATAAGGGCAAAATTTTCACCGCTTCCCATTCCGCGTCCGCCAGAAATAATGATTTTTGCACTGGTAAGTTCAGGGCGTTCAGATTTGGACAGTTCGGCACTTACAAAGCTTGCAAGCCCCGGATTAGGCTCCGCTGCCACATTTTCGATGGCGGCAGAACCGCCCTCTGCAGGGGCCGCTGGAAAGGCCGTTGTTCGTACGGTAATCAGCTTTTTGGCATCGCTTGATTGTACGGTGGCAATGGCGTTGCCCGCATAGATCGGGCGTTTGAAGGTGTCAGCGCTTTCGACGCTGATAATATCTGAAATCTGCGCCATATCCAGCAGGGCCGCAACGCGCGGCATAAAGTTTTTGCCCGTTGTTGTCGCCGCAACCAGAATGGCATCATAACCTTCTGAAAGTTTGACAACCAGAGGCGCGATGACTTCGGCAAGCGGGTGCGCATAATCGGCGCTATCTGCGACCAGAACTTTTGAGACGCCAGCAATTTTTGCGGCGGCATCGGCGGCGGCAGAACAATCTAATCCTGCGATAAGAATATCCACATCGCCCAGTTTGGCGGCGGCGGTGACAGCATTTAAGGTGCTGTCTTTAAGGCTGCTATTATCGTGATCGGCTATTACCAATGATGTCATGATCAGATTACTCCTGCTTCGTCACGCAATTTGGTGACCAGTTCGGCTATGCTTTCAACGATGATACCGGAGGCGCGTTTTGATGGCTCTTCCACTTTTAATGTGGTCAGGCGGCGCGTTGTGTCAACGCCATAATCAGAAGGCTCTTTGGTATCAAGCGGCTTGCGCTTGGCTTTCATGATATTGGGCAGGGAGGCATAACGGGGCTCGTTAAGGCGCAAATCAGCGGTCACAACCGCCGGCAGGGTCAGCTTGACTGTCTCAAGGCCGCCGTCGACTTCGCGGGTGACATTTACCGCGCCCTCGCCAAGTTTTACTTCCGAGGCAAAGGTTCCCTGCGGCCACTCAAGAAGCGCCGCCAGCATTTGACCCGTTTGATTGCAATCATCATCAATGGCCTGCTTGCCGAGGATCACCAGCTCCGGCACCTCCTCAGCAACGATGGCTTTCAGGATTTTTGCAACGGCAAGCGGTTCAACAAGGTCATCGGTTTTCACCAGAATAGCCCGGTCTGCGCCCATGGCCAGCGCGGTACGAAGCGTTTCCTGCGCCTGCGCCGGGCCAACGGAAACCACGATAACCTCTTCGGCATTGCCCGCTTCTTTTATTCTTAAAGCCTCTTCAACGGCAATTTCATCAAAAGGATTCATGGACATCTTGACATTGGCAAGTTCCACACCTGTATTGTCTGCTTTTACGCGGACTTTTACATTATAATCAATTACCCGTTTAACCGGGACCAGAATTTTCATTGGGGTCGTTCTCCCATCGGTTAGCAATGATATTTCTTTAC
>JAJRQU010000096.1 GCA_024280095.1 Alphaproteobacteria bacterium
CGGGAGATGTGGGTCATCTGTCAAGCAACGCAACGACGCTGATGGTTTATTTTGGCCCACCGGAGGCCGGGTTCTTTTACGCCATGGCCACGCTGGTTTTCTTATCCGATGCGCCGCATCGCATTGCTAAACCCACCTTGCCATGACGCAAAATAATCCCGGTCAAATGGCCGTATTTAAGCGCAGAACGCTCTAGAGTTCGGGCCAATAGAATATGGCGGTAATATTAAAATTCTTTTGTTATGCGAGCATAGTAATATCCGCCATTATAACCAAATGGTGCCGAACGACGGGAATAAGTAAAAACGCCGGGGGATGATACGATCCCTTCGATTGATCCGGCGCGTGATTGCCCGATTTTATTCACGTCAGGAAAAACATTGAACAGGTTATTCACCCCAAAGGTCAGGCGCGTTTCCAGAGCGTTAAAATGATAAGATAACTGTAGGTCGGTGAGTATCTTGGCGCTGAATTTTTGTATATTCTGCCCTTCGCCGGATGAAATATCACACGCCCCTTCACATACCATGTAAGAGCCATAGTAATTATTGCGAAGTAATATAAGCCAGTTTCCATTTTGATATCTTGTTGTAAAGTTTATCCTTGAGGAGGGTTGCCAGTCTTCAAGGATGGAGCGATCCTGAGGGCTGAATAATGTGCCGCCGCCAATGCCCGGCAGGGGGGACGCAATAGAGGCGTCAATAATCCAGGTTTCAGTTTTATTGCCCGCGAAAGAAAACTTAAGGCTTTGACCGGCAGGCATCGGAAGATTATAATTTGCAACTATATCAATACCTTGCGTTATTGTGTCGGCCATATTGGTGAAAAATTGCCCGTCCGTTGCGCCAGTAGTCGCAGTGACCAATGGGAAATTGTCGGCGATTGGGATACTGCCTGTTATGGCAATTCTATCACTGATTTCGATACGATAATAATCTGCGGTAAAGGTTAAGTTTTTCAAGGGTGTTGCAACGAAGCCCAAGCTGTAGTTTACGGAGGTTTCTTTCCTGAGTTCTGGAATATTCAGGGCGCGAACAACAGTGCTGTCATTGCGAAATGTTCCCCTTTCCTGCGCGACAGATTGGCCATCAATTTCAACGAATTGGGTGCTTGTGCTGTTAAAAAATTTCTGTTGCATGGAGGGCGCACGAAAACCGGAGCTGATTGAGCCGCGCATGGCAAGTGACGGCGTAATTTGATACCGCGCTGCAAATTTTGCGTTTATGCGATTGCCAAAATCGCTGTAATTTTCATATCGCGCGGCGGCGTTAAGGAAGAGGTCGGGCGATAACGCCACTTCAATATCTGTATATATTGCAATGTTGGTGCGATTTTCATCAACAGCATTATCAGGCGAGAATCCTCTGAAAACCTGAAATCCAGCGGCATAGGGGATTGGGTTTATGTCACATCCGGGACAATTATAATTCAGTTGCCCGCCATCTTCGTATGAAATTGGGTCGCCGGCAATGATTTGATAATGGTCCCGGCGCCATTTTGAACCGAAGGCGATATTGGCAAATTTAAAAGATTTTGCCACATCAAGATTAAGCGTGGTTTGCGTGATTTTCAAGGTACCAGCATTTGCAGACCGTGGGCTGTCTGCCCCAAAAGAGGCGTTGAGTGAGTTCGAGATTAAAAACTGGAAACTATTGCCGCCTGTGGTCAGGCTGGTGTCAACTGACCAGTCATTGCCGACGGTAAAATACGTTCCCGCCATAATTGAATGATCTTTAATTTTTGAATTGATTTGGGGTAGAAATCCATCGGGATAAATATCAATAACCGTTCGGTCATATTCATTGGCCCGGCGGTAAAATCCGGCAGATTGATTGTTGCGGTCCGAATAGGTTGCCAGAATATATATATTATTCTTCTCGGCGTAGGGCAGTGTCATATTTGCGACGAGCGATTTTTGTTCAGTTTGAGAATCCCCAATACGGAAATTTTGACGATCGAAGCTTTCTTCACGGGGGTCAACGGCGATGTTGCCTTCTGCGCAGGCCTCTTGCCCGCCAAGACCATATTGCAGGCAGCCTGTTAATCCTGCTCTGTTTGTAGGGGCTTTATTTCTGTATTCTGCGGAAAGAGTAAGGCTTCCCTGGCCGGCAAAATTAAAACCGTAACTTCCGCTTGCGACAAAATTGTCCCCGTCCGCGGTATAGGTCTGGCCATATGAGCCTGAAATCTCACCACCATCATTTTGATCTTTCAGAATGATATTGATGACACCCGCAATAGCATCAGATCCATATTGTGCCGAGGCCCCATCCCGCAGAACTTCTATGCGCTTGATAGCACTGGATGGTATGGCATTCATGTCAACGCCCGTCGCTCCGCGTCCAACAGAGGTATTCACATGGATCAGGGCGCTTGTGTGCCGGCGCTTGCCATTGATCAGTACAAGCGTTTGATCCGGGCCAAGTCCGCGCAGGGTCGCTGGCCTTACAGCGTCTGTGCCATCAGAAATACTGGAGCTTGAGAAATTAAAGCTGGGAGCAAGAGACTGCAGGATGCGGCCTGTTTCGGTTTCGCCTGTGGCGGCAATATTTTGAGCATTGATGATATCAACAGGGACGGGGGTTCTGAGGGCTGTACGTCCTTTGGCACGGCTTCCAATGGAAATAATTTCTTCGATGCTGGGGCCGGCGGTGGGCAGCTCTTCTATTTCGGTTGGATTGGGCGGCGAGATATTATGTTCTTTTACTTTATGAATGGTAACGGTGTTTTCTTCGGAAAATTCATATTCAAGGTCAGAGTTAAGGAGCAGATGTTGCAATGCCTGACGGATGGTATATGTGCCTTTAAGTCCGATAAAGTCGGCGATATTCTCGTCGCTGGCCACATAAATCAATTGAATGCCGGACTGCTTTGAAAAATCAAGAAGGGCTGATTCTAACGGCTGGGCATTAATGGAAAAGGTGACTTTTCTGGGCTGGTTCTGGGGGGCAGATTTATTTTGAGCAAGAGTATCAGTCTTATTTTGAGCCATAGCATGAGGCTGAACATAGGCCATAACTGCGGCGCACATGGCCCAAACAGCCATATGATGTCTTAAAGCTGGCAGGCGCGAGCTGCTGGCTGACATGTGTTCCTCTCTGGTTAGCGATCGTGAAAAATCGCCTTATTATTATAACCTTTTAGCGAAATTCTGGTAGAATTCCAGTATGAGCTATTCGGTTTTTTTTAATAATAATATAGCATCATGCCCGCTGTCGAGAACTTTTATGGGATAAGCGACGACAAGGCCGCGCAGCCAATTGTCAATACCATCATTCAGTACGGTTCCCGTGAACCTGATATCATTCAGGGCAGGGTCGCCGATAATGATTTCGCGAGAGGAATATCTGTTCACATCCTCGATAACACTGGCAAGAGGAGTGTTAACCCGAACGAGCAGACCCCTTTCCCATGAAGTCGCGGCTTCTACATTACTTTCCACAACTTCTGAAATAGAGCCGTCACGCCCATAGGATACAGCCTTGCCCGCGCCTACTCTGGGAAGCGGTGCCCTTTCAATATTATCATTTGCAAGGTAAGGATTGACCTCCACAATACCCTCAAGAACGGTAACAATAACATTGTTGTCATTGGCATGAATGTTAAATTTTGTGCCGATAGCCGTTACCGTACCATTACCCGTTTTGACGATGAAGGGGCGTGCTTTATCTTTGGAGACGTCAAAAACAGCCTCGCCGCGCACAAGTGTTATGCGCCGAGCCATCGGACTGTAATTCACATTGACGATTGAACGGGCGCCGAGACTGATTTGTGATCCATCATCAAGATTAATGATTTTATGCTCTGCCCGGGCGGTCTGATATGTTGTTGCATCCGGGGAAACCGCCCTGAAATTCTGATAAGACAGACCAATAGACAGGGCAATGACGATACAGGCTGCGATCGCCCCCGCCAATTTAATATTATGAGGCATAAAACGGCGGGATCCGTTTCTTGCGGAAGATAAGCGGATGATATTTTGTTCAACCTTAAGCTTTTCCCCAGTCTTAAGGTCTTCTATAGCGACGCCTGTGATATTATCCAACGCGTTCCAGCAGTTTTCGGCCTTGGAAAAGGCTTGTTTGTTGGCATCATTTTCCATGTGCCATTCTTGCCATTTCAGATATTCAGTTTCGGATAGGTCATCGCCTTGAAGCTTCAGGAACCATTCGGCGGCTTCATTGGCAATATCATCTATGAATTCTGTATTTTTTTTATCTGTCATTTTCTTATATTTCTGTTTCTTTTTGCTAAATCTATCACTCAATTTCTCTGATGCAGAATGCGAGA
>JAJRQU010000097.1 GCA_024280095.1 Alphaproteobacteria bacterium
GCCGCCCTGCGCCGTTGTGATCGTCTCGGCAACAACAGATAAGCTGTCCCCGTCAACATCACTGTCATTGCCCAGAACATTGCCCGTGATCGCGCTGTCTTCCGTCCCCGTAAAACTATCCGCCGCCGCAACAGGCCCGTCGTTGCTGCCAGTCACCGTCACTGTTGCCGTTGCCGTGTCCGTGCCGCCCTGACCGTCACTGATTTCATAACTGATTTCAACGCTCGCCGTCTCACCCTCGGCCAAATAATCATACGCACTTCCGGGGTTAAACGTAATATTTCTACCATCATGCGCCACAGCACCAAGACCGTCTGCTATGCTGACATCTGTAAGAAAGAGGTTGCCATTATCGGCGTCTGTATCATTGGACAACACGTTCAACGTCAAAGTTTCATTTTCGTCCACCGTACCGACATCATCAACGGCAACGGGGTTTACATTAACCTCATCCGTTACAGAATTTTCATCATTTAAGATCTGTGGCTGCACCTGATTTTCTTCGGGTAAAAGACTTTGCGTTGTTTGACTGCCCTCACCATTTTCAGGAACCCCTATTTCATTCAGGGGGTCAGCTTGCGCGACCGTTTCAAATTCAAGAGCAGATGTTGAGGTGCCTGAACTTTTACTATCATTATCACGGGAGGCATTATCCCGGGAAGATGTATCATCACCTGAAGCTTCCTCTTCGCTTAAAAAGCCTGATAATTTCGCTTCGGCACTATCGATGCTATCCTGCACCGGCGAACCTGAGCCTTCTATATTGTCGAGGGAGGCTGTCGGGAAAGCGGCCCCTTCCCCCTCATTTAAGCTTTTGCCTTCATCCGACCGACCGCCAAGGTGAATATTTGACCGAGTTTGCGTATCCTGCGTATCGTCTTGACCGACAGAATCGAGGCGGCCTTCGTCTTCTGCTTGCGTTCGAACACGATCAGCGCCCTGTACAATTGGGTCCACCTCTATATCAGAATCATTCTCTGTTGCACTATTCTGATTTTTATCAGCCATGATAGCATTCTCCGGTCAAAAAAATAAAAAAGTCTAACTAAACGGTCTCGCAAAATAATATTGCAGACCAAACTTGATCAGAATTCTAACAGGAAATAATAAATAAACTCTTGCGGCGTATGGTTAACCAAGATTAACTTTTCATATAAGAATATATAGAAAATATATAAATTTCAAATAGTTATATAATAAAAATCACATATTGTTTTCATAAAATTTGAACTATATGCATTTCAGAACTCAAAATTAACCATTATTCAACCCAAACATCGTATCAGAGATATGAGATGATAATTTAGTAAATATTTTCAAAAGCCAATTAAATAAAAAAAGATTTAAAGCAATAGTTATGACTTCATCCAGTGTATCTTCAGCCCAGAGAGCAACGCGGGGCTCAACAAAGGATTCTTCATCCAAAGGTTCCCAAGACTCCTCGCTTGTTCTAACGCCTATAATGAGGCCGGACATTCTGATCTCCTCATTATTCATAAATGCTTTATCCTTGGCATTACCAATGGTTTTATTGCAGGTATATGACAGAATTATTCCGAATGTTGCTCTTCAAACATTATCCCTGCTAATCATCGGCTTGGTGGTTGTACTCATCATTGATGTTTTTCTGCGAACCGCGCGGTCTTATCTATCTGGATGGGTCGGGGCCAAATATGAACATGAAATGAGCTGTAATGCCGTTGAAAAATTATTACGCGCCGATTTGCAGGCCTTAGAGAAGGTCTCACCCGGGGTTCATCTTGATCGCATGTCTTCAATTGATGCCGTGAGGGATTTCTATTCCAGTCAGGCTGGACTGGCCTTGGTTGACCTGCCATTCGTGTTATTATTTCTGGGCCTATTGGGATATATTGGCGGCGCGCTTCTTGTTATTCCGGTCATTCTGCTGATTATATTGGGCATTGTAGCTTTCATTCTTGGGGTGCGCCTGAAAGATACCCTGAAAAATGAGACGCTATGGGAAGATCGCAGATATAGCTTTATTATTGAGGCCTTGTCCGGCATACATTCCATTAAGAGTATGGCCATGGAAAATCTTATGGGGCGCCGATATGAGAAGCTCATGGAAAATTGCTCCAAAGTATCCCACGAAACAATTTTTCTAAATGGCCTGTCTCAAGGTGTTGGTAGCATTTTTTCACAAATCACCATGGTCGCCGTCGCGAGTATCGGCAGCATTCTGGTCATCAACAATGAAATTACGATGGGGGCGCTTGCCGCCAGCACTTTGCTTGCCGGCCGGACAGTTCAACCTTTGCTAAGAGCACTTGGTATATGGACAAGATTTCAGCATATTCAGATTGCCAAAGAAAAATTACGCCACATCAATGATACGCCTGTAGAGCGCCCAGAAGACACCGTAGAGCTAAAGGCCGTCAAAACCATTGAGATGAAAAATTTCACTTTCAAATATAATGAAGATGGCAAAGAAATTTTAAGCGATATCAGCTTAAAATTAAATCATGGCGATACCATTGGCATTCGCGGTGGTAATGGATCGGGGAAATCAACTTTTTTATGGGCGCTTATGGGGGGGCTGAAACCCACATCCGGCGAAATACTGTTAAATGGGTTACCTCCAACCACATTTTCTACGGACAGCTTGCGTTCCCGCGTGGCTTACCTGCCCCAAAGCCCCGTTATGTTTAGTGGCACAATTTTGGATAATCTGACCATGTTTCGCGGCGACGAATATGTTGATGCCGCCTTGGAAATTGCAGAGAAGCTCGAACTGAATAGAATTCTGGCCCGTATGCCCGATGGTTATGACACCATTATCGGCGATGGCGCGCAGGGTGAAATTCCCACCGGAATTGCTCAAAGAATAACCATAGCCCGGTCACTTGCCTGCAAACCGGACGTTATTTTATTTGATGAGGCCAATTCAGGTCTGGATTCACAGTCTGACGATGACTTGCAAAAATTGATCGAACAACTAAAAGGCACAGCAACAATCGTTTTGGTAAGCTATCGCCCCTCATTACTACGTCTGGCTGATAGAATATATGATTTGAAAGAAGGCCACCTTATTGAGCAGCCATCTCAACAAAGTAAGATAGAAGTCCCCTCCCAACCCGCAAGAAAAGACGGGGGGGAAAAATAATGATGCAAAATACGGGACAAAATACGGAACGTAATAAAGCCGCGCAAAAAGGCCCTGCGCGCGACCTAATTAATGACTTTGAAAGCCGTATGCAAGAAGGTGTCAAGCTTTCTGCATCGAACGGCTCTCTATTAACAGACGCGCTAAAGACGGGGAAAATTGGCTCTTTTAATGCAAAATCACCATTTGCGTCATGTCTTATTCCTTTGCTGACAGCGCTTGGTTGGCGCGGAAACATACGCGGACTGTTCGAGGCACTCCCGCATTTTGCAGATAGCCTTGACAAAACAGAATTTAGAAACACGCTCGCGCGCCTGCATTACAAAACGGTTCGTTCACCGGCTTGTGTTTCACAAATTGACGAGCGGCTTTTTCCTTGTATTTTTACAGTAAACGAAGATGAGCCCATGATAATTCTCTCACGAGAAGACGAGGGCATTCGCATATTTGACAGCGTTGGCCGTACTGAAAAAATTCTTGAAGATACTTCCATAACCGGAAATGCCTATTTCATTTCTTCAGAATTTACGAGCCATACCAACAAAAAAAAGCAGGAAAAACCCGTTGAAAACTGGGTAGGCAGCCTGACTTTACGTTTTAAGAGCACCATTAAACAGCTTTTTTTTATGACGTTACTGCTCAATATTTTTGCGCTTCTCGTGCCCCTGTTTATCATGGCAATTTATGATAAGGTTATCCCGTCAAAGTCTGCTGACACTCTGGCCTACCTAACCGCAGGGATCGCTTTCGCCATATTCTGCGAAATTTTACTGCGTATTGTTCGTTCAAAATTTGTCGCCTACCTCGGCGCACGGGTGGAAAATATTATTACAAATAGAACTTTTCAGAAACTGTTATCATTGCCGCCATCAATGATAGAATCCGCACCGCTTGGGGCTCAAGTATCCAGATTAAAAGAATTTGATACGATTAAGGGATTATTCTCGGGCACATTGGTTAACATTGTTCTGGAATTACCTTTTGTAATAATTTTTCTGGTGATCATAGCCGCGCTCGGAGGCTCCATTGCCTATATCCCTATCGTCATGATGGCGGTTTTCGGGCTTGTCGCCTTCATCTTGTTACCTTCGATGAAACGAGCGGTTGCACAGTCCAGCCGTCATAAGGCGGAAAAGCACGGTTTTCTCGTTGAAAGCATGTCCAACCTTCGCACCATAAAACAGACGGCTTCGGAACAATCCTGGCTTGATCGCTTCCGTGATTTATCTGCGAACTCAGCCTATACCCACTTTCGCACGTCTCAAATATCACTTCTGATGCAAAGCATGGCCCAGGCAATCATGATGGCCGCAGGGGTTGCCACTGTTGGGTTTGGCGTTTTGAGAATATTGGACGGCGACATGACGATTGGCGCATTGATTGCCTGTATGGCGCTGGTATGGCGTGTCCTGTCCCCCTTGCAGAGTTTATTCCTGACCCTGTCCCGGCTTGAACAGATTATCAGCAGCGTAAAACAGATAAATCTTTTGATGAAGATAAAATCAGAAGAAGACCCCAGTCCATCGAACCTGTCAAACCGGGAATTTACCGGAAATATTGTCGTAGACCGCGTCAGCTTCAGATATCGGCAAAATTCAGAACCTGCGCTGCTCGGCGTGTCCTTTGAAGTCAAGCCTGGTGAAATGTTGGCCATTATGGGTCATAATGCTTCTGGTAAGTCAACGGCTCTAAAACTTCTATTGTCCATGAGCCGGCCTCAGGCAGGTCAGATCATCCTGGATGGTATGGATGTAAGGCAGATTAATCCCATCACATTACGAAGGTCCATCGCGTATGTTCCGCAACAATCACATTTCTTCCACGGAACGATAGCGCAAAATATCCGGCTTGCCCAACCGATGGCAACTGATGAAGACATGATCACAGCCTGCGAGAAGGCGAATGTCATGAATGATATTGCCGCCCTTGAATATGGTTTCAATACACGAATAGGTGATCAATCCATTCAAAGTCTGCCATCAAGCTTTTTACAAAGGATATCTTTGGCGCGGGCCTATCTGAAGAATGCCCCTATTTTACTGCTTGATGAACCGGCAAAGACATTGGACTTTGATGGCGATTCCGCATTTATGCAATCACTTGAAGGTATGAAGGGAGACACGACTATCCTTATGGTATCCCATCGCCCAAGCCATATTAAAATGGCCGACAAAGTTTTGGTTTTAGAAAATGGCATGGTGCAAAAGTTTGGGTCTCCAGGAGAAATTTTTCCTCAAAATTAAAATATAGATGAAGTTTAGAGTATAAAAAATGACAAATAATAACAATAAAGATAACCAAGGGAATAACGCAAGGATCACACTTGACGATAATCCGTCACTTGTGGCCGTGGGCGGGGGCAAACTTGAAAAATTTATGGAAAAGACGACGGAACTTGCCAGTCAGAAAAAACAAAAACCCGTCTCTTACTATACCCGGTTTTTATCCCGCGCGATCCTGCTTGAGGAATCCGGCCCGCCCAGAGCCGTTATTTCCACAGTTGGCGTTATATCACTTTTCATTTTCGGCATGATTATCTGGGCCTCTGTTACCACATTGAATGAGACCAGCATCGCCGTCGGCGAAATCCGCCCAGCCTCAAGCCTGAAACCTGTACAGCATTTAGAAGGCGGCATCGTTTCAGAAGTCCTCATAAGTGAAGGTCAGAAAGTAGAAAAGGGTCAGGTAATTTTAATCATGGCGCCATCGGCTGCCCTATCCGACCTTAATCGGCTCAAAGCCCGGCATATCGCCCTGACCTTGCAAATCGCGCGGCTAAAATCTTTTGCCGCAAATGATACGCATGTTGATAAAAACGGGCTTGGACAAGATTTCTCCCTCTATGAAAAAGATTATCCCCTATTGGTACAGGATCAACGTGATGTCCTTAGGGCACAAAATCAATCACGAATAGCACAGCAAAATGTCATTCTGTCGCAAATAAAGGAAAAAGAGAACGAGCTTGTCCTTCTTAACCGGCGCGAGGCAACAGAAGAGCGAACGCTGGCCATCATTGCCGAAGAAATGGCTATGCGCCAGGAGTTAACCGATAAAGGTCTTGGCTCAAAAATAAAGCTTCTTGAGGTACAGCGCGCCCACAATAAGGCGGAAGGCGACCTTAACAATACCCAATTAACCAAAGTCAGTGGCCGCGCAAGCATCGCACAGGTCAAAGGTAACCTTGTGGCATTAAACGAAAAATTTCACAATGAAAGCCTGATGCAGATGGATAATTTAAGCAGCGAACGGGCGCAGGTTTCTGCCCAGCTTACCCAATTGAATGACCGCGTGAGAAGACTGTCCGTCCGCGCCCCGGCATCTGGCATTATCAAAGGCCTGAAATATCGCACGGTGGGAAGCATTATACCCCCCGGTGATGTTCTGGCTAAAATTGTTCCCATATCTGATACCCTCGTAGCCGAAGTAAAAATTTCGCCCCGGGATATTGGTCATGTGGATGTGGGGACCGAGGTGCTTGTTAAGATTGATACCTATAATTTTGCCCGCTACGGCAGCATTTCAAGCACGCTTTCCCGTATATCAGCCTCGTCATTCATGGATGAAAAGGGCGAAACTTATTTTAAAGGCATCATTAACCTGCCCCAAAACTTCATTGGAACAGACCCCAAGTCCAACAGGATTACGTCCGGCATGACAGTTGTCGCAGATATTCAAACCGGCAAAAAAACCCTTCTGCAATATCTGGTTAAACCCATCAATAACGCGCTGAATACATCTTTCAGAGAAAGATAGAATAGAGTAAAATTGACGTTTCAGTATAAATCGCTTGCAATATTTTTATAAAAGCTTTCCATATGAGGATATGGATTAAAATTTTATAGAAAGAAAATTTGGCATGAGCGTTACGGCGATGGATTTTAAAGCCCCCTATTTATTATTTCTTGGGTGTGAGGATTCGCCGCTGGCGATTAAGATGTCTCGCGGTCTTGCCCAGTGGCGTCCGGAAGTTTGTATAGGGGAAATCGCCGATCCGTCCTGCGATTTAACTTTAGGATTAAAGCAATTATCCATAGATGCCGCCGTCGCCTCTGGGGCGCAAAGTTTTATTCTTGGTTTGGCCAACAGCGGCGGCATAATATCACAAGACTGGCTGCCCTATATTCTCGAAGCTCTGGAAAAGGGACTGGATGTGGTCAGTGGCCTGCATAATAAGTTATCCGACATCCCCGAAATACAGGCTGCGGCAGAAAAGTTCGGGCGAAAGTTATATGACGTCCGCCATTTTGATGGAGAGCTGCGCGTCGGAAATGGCCGGAAACGTTCAGGAAAAAGGCTGTTGACCGTGGGGACTGATTGCTCCGTTGGCAAGATGTACGCCTCTCTTGCCATTGAAAAAGAAATGATCAAAAAAGGCTATGATGTCGACTTCAGGGCAACCGGACAAACCGGTCTCATGGTCGCGGGCTCGGGCATATGTATTGACGCCGTTGTCGCAGACTTTATTTCCGGCGCCGTAGAGATGATATCTCCTGATAATACGAAAAGCCATTGGGACATCATCGAAGGTCAGGGATCGCTGCAAAACCCGTCTTTTGCCGGGGTGAGTACCGGATTGCTTCACGGCGCCCAGCCTGATGTGATTGTCATGTGTCATGAAGCCGGCAGGGAAACCATCAAGGGACTGCCAGACTTTAAAGTTCCAAGCTTGCGGCAAGCTATCGAGGCCAACCTTCAAGTGGCCAGCCTGACCAATCCAAAAGTTAAACTGGCCGGAATCGCCCTGAATTGCCGCACCATCGGCAAGGAAAAGGGCATGGCCGAAATGGCCCGGCTTGAACAAGAATTTTCCGTCCCCTGCTTTGACCCGATCATAACCGGCGCAGCGTCTCTAATGGATAATTTATAAGGGGCTTGAAATGTTAAATATCACCAAAGAAACATGGACGCTTAAAGAGCCGTTTATCATTGCCCGAGGCTCTAGAATTGCAACAGAGATCATCACCGTTGATATCAGATTCGATAACCAGAAACATTTCGGGCGCGGAGAATCTGTGCCTTCGCCGCGATATGGTGAAAATATTGACAGTGTATATGAACAATTAAACGCGGTTAGCTCTGAAATAAGTGAAGGTCTCAGGCGAGGCGACCTCTATGATTTATTACCAGCCGGCGCGGCGCGAAATGCCCTTGATTGCGCCTTGTGGGATCTTGAGGCCAAAGGAAAAAATACAAGCGTGAGTGAAATTCTGGGTTTTCCTTATCCGGATAACATCCAGACGGTACAAACCATAAGTATCGGCACCGCAGAAGAAATGGGCAAAGCCGCCAAAAAACTCCATAAATTTCCCATGCTGAAGATTAAATTAAATGATCAGGATATTGTAAAGAGAATCGAAGAAGTTCATGCCAATGCGCCCCAATCCAGATTATTAATTGATGCCAATGAAAGCTGGTGTTTTACCCTGCTCAAAGATGTCGCCCCTGCCCTTGAAAAACTTAATGTCGTTATGATCGAACAGCCTCTTCCCGCCCAAAATGATGAAGAATTAAGCGGTTATCAATCCCCGATCCCCCTTGGCGCGGACGAGTCCTGCCATACGTCAGATGATGTGAACAGGCTGCGCGGCCTTTATGACATCGTCAATATCAAACTGGACAAGACAGGCGGCTTGACCGAAGCCGTAAAACTGGCCGCCAAAGCCCGCGAAGCGAAATTTGGTATCATGGTTGGCTGCATGGTTGGCACATCCCTGTCCATGGCCCCTGCCATGGTTCTGGCAACACGGGCCGCCTATGTGGATCTTGATGCCCCGGCCCTGCTGAGCACGGACAGGGAATATGGCCTGACCATCAACAATGGCCATATGTCCCGCCTGAATGAAAGACTTTGGGGCGGAGCCTAAAGCATTCTGCGCTTAGATACGGCCATTATTAGATTTACCCCGCCCGTTTTTTATTCTGCGAATATTTCGTTCAGAACGCCGGCCAGTCTGAGGCCGCCTTTGCGCAGCTGCTCGCGAATTATCGGACGGTTTTTATAGATATAATTCCAGGAAAAGCTCCTGTCCCCAATATCATAAGCCATATCGCGAAGGACAAGCCCTTCATGAACCCAGTCAATAGGCTTGGCTTTTTGATATTCGATGATTTCTTCCGGGCTGGCTTTATCGAGAAAATTGGCCATTTCCGTGAAGGATAGATTTTCCTGCTCCACCAGATTACTGTCCCAGACGGCATGTAGGTTGGTGATCTCGTCAAACCACATCACTTTGATCCGGTTGCCGCCCTGATCTTTGCGATGGCCAAAATGCATGGGCTGATGCATGTCGCCAACAATATGAACCAAAAATTTAAGAGCATGTTCTTTTTCAGCGCGGCTGGATGTTTTGGACTTAAGGGTTGCTTCAAATTCTTCATAGGCGCTTAACATGTCGCCTTTCGGGTTTCGAACAGACCCTTCAAAAGTGCCGCCGGGCGGGACATTAATATAATGAAAAACATTCGCCGCGCGCCAATATTTATCGGGATTTGATTTCATCTCATCAGCCCAAAAGGCGACTTCGGCCAGAGACTGATCCCCTAGTATTTCCTGAATTTTTTTACGCGCCTGCGCTGTCAGATGCCGGTCGGCAATTTCAGCCACAATACGGTGCCCCTTATTGCCGTAAGCCCCGGCTGTTTGCACCCCGATAAGGCTGAAAATCATGAGCAGGCTTAGAAATTTTCGCATATTTTTTCTTCCTGTATTTTAAAAAACCAATTCCATAAAATGTTTTCGGCACAGCACTTCATAGCGGTCATTCCCGCCTATTTCTGTTTGCGCGCCCTCTTTAATGACTTTTCCCGTCTCATCCATACGCAAATTCATTGACGCCTTGCGCCCGCATTTGCAAATGGTCTTCAGCTCTTTCAATTCATCGGCCAAAGCCAGAAGATGCATGCTGCCCTCAAACAGATTAGCCTGAAAATCGGTGCGGATACCATAGGTCAGCACGGGAATGCCAATGTGATCACAAATGGCCGCCAACTGAAAAACCTGCGCGCGGCTGAGAAACTGGGCCTCATCAATCAATACGCAATTTATTTTGCGAATTTTCAGCTCATTGGCGACCTCATCATATATATCTGTTGCAGCATCAAATACATGGGCCTTTGCCTCTAAGCCAATGCGGGAAGCAATCACGCCCTTGCCGTATCTGTCATCAAGGGCCGCCGTAAACAGCATGGTTCCCATCCCGCGTTCCTGATAATTAAAACTGGACTGCAACAGGGTTGTTGATTTTCCGGCATTCATTGATGAATAATAAAAATATAATTTTGCCATATATTTCCCTAAGATATACCATATATATTGAGTTCTTATGATTTTTACCATACGGTAAATAAAGATTTGTGACAAGATAGCGCAATAGAAATTTTATCCCTTTTCAAAAGCAGATACCTCAATGAGCCAAAACGCGATGACATCCAAAGAAACGCTTATCACGGCCGCGAGAGAAGCCAAGGAAAACACCTATTCTCCCTATTCAAATTTCCCCGTAGGCGCGGCGGTTTTACTGGATGATGGTCAGATATTCAAAGGCACCAATATTGAAAATGCCAGTTACGGCCTGACCTGCTGCGCCGAAAGGGTTGCGTTATTTTCCGCCCGCACCGCCTCCCCCGCCAAGGTTATCGGTCTTGCCATTTCCATTGGTCATAATGAGGCCGGCCTGTCAAAAGAATCTCTGGTGCCTTGCGGTGCCTGCCGGCAGGTCATGTCAGAATTCCTCGGCCCCGAAGTTCCCGTCTATATAGACGGCAACCGCACATTCACCATGGATGAACTGCTGCCCCATTCCTTTAAACTGCCTTAAGGCCTATTTATCAGCGTCTTTCAAGGCTTGGGAAATACGGCCCGCCAGTTCATTGGCGTTTGCCCGAACTTTTTCCGCATCCAATGTGAGAAACTTACCATCCTCCATTAAAATATTGCCATCAACGATGGTGGTCACCACATCACTGCCGCTCACCGCATAAACAAGATGCGAAATCACATCATACAGCGGCGTCATATGCGCCCCCGTAAGATCCATCTGAATCAAGTCTGCCCTCTTGCCGACAACAATATCACCTACCAGATGATCAAGACCAACGGCCTCTGCCCCGCCAATAGTCGCCATGCGCAATACGGTGGGCGCAGACATGACCGTCGGATCATAATTAACGCCCTTGTGCAACAAGGCGGCGAGGCGAATTTCTTCCCACATATTCAAGTCATTATTTGAGGCCGCCCCGTCCGTGCCAAGCCCCATGCGTACCCCCTGCTTTAACATTTCCGGCACCGGCGAGACACCTGCCGCCGTTTTCATGTTGGAGGTGGGATTATGAATGACCCCGACTTTTTGTTTGGCCAGAATTTTGATTTCTGCTGCTGTAGGGTGAACCACATGGGCCGCGATCACTTTATTGCGAAATAGTCCCAGACCTTCCACATGGACAATGGGCGTGCTGTCATAGCGTTCTTTAATCAGGGAAAGTTCCGCACGGTCTTCGGCCAGATGAATGCTGATGGGCGCATCCAAGGCCAAGGCGGCATCAGATACCTGACCAAGATGTTCCGGCGATACCGTATAGGGCGAATGGGGGCCAAAACCCGCAATCACCCTGCCGGATTTACTTTTATAATTCTTTACAAATGAAACCGCCGCCCTATGGGAATCATCCCAGCCTTTAAAACCGGGGCTTGGAAAATCAATGGCCGGGGCGGCCATTATGGCCCTGAGGCCGCAGGATTCGATAACCTCTGCCCCCTTCTCAGGGTAAAAATACATATCTACAAATGATGTCGTCCCGCCGCGAATCATCTCCAGACAGGCGAGGTTCATACCCGTTTCAATGAATTCAGGATCAACGAACTGCCCCTCCATGGGGAAAATATATTCTTTTAACCATGTCATAAAGGCCAAATCATCCGCCATACCGCGAAACATGACCATTGCTGTATGGGTATGGCCATTGATCAAACCCGGAAGCAGGACGCGATCTTTTCCTGTTACGGTTTTTGATGCGGTATATTGCGCGGTGATATTATCAGAACGGCCCACCGCGACAATCACGCCGCCCTTAACCGCAACAGCCCCATTCTCAATAACCGGATTTTCGGGATCCATCGTCACCACATAGCGGCCCTGAACGATAAGATCGACATTTTTTTGTACTTCAGCATTAGCCTGTGCGGCATTAGCCTGTATGGAAATTGACATTATTATCCCTAAAAAAAGCACTCTTACATAATACATTAGGTCAAATTTATCTTTCATTCTCATGATTATCACTTTTCTGTATTTTTTGGATATGTTATTTTTGACATGCTTGCGGTTATTGTTTCCGGCACTATATCCTGAAATTTCATTACTCACAATGGCTATCACAACAGATATTTTTCTCCATTTTCTATATTTTATCTAGTCTCAATATTATCTATAACTCACAATTAATAGTGTAACATACCGAAAATAAAGGATTTTTAATATTATTTTAAATAGATATTGACTATTATTGCCATGGTGTACTATTATTCTACAACACTTAAACACCACAACGGTTATTGTGCCAACTTATTAAAGGTCGGCTTAGTTAAAGATAGGAATTTACCGTGACAACACAGTGGAAAAATGACCAGCC
>JAJRQU010000098.1 GCA_024280095.1 Alphaproteobacteria bacterium
ACACGTGTTGGCGGCGGGCATCCGTCTTATGGCATCATAGCCGATGATACAGGGGACGGCGCGCCGCGCAATTTTTATCAACAGGATTTATGGCATTTCACGGTGGCTAAAATGGTTGATGCCTGTATGGCTTATGGCTTGAAAGCTTTTTACGGCCCGTTTGGTGATTTTTCCGATGATGCGGCCTGTGAGGCCCAGTTCCGCAATGCCTTTCTTATGGGCTGCATGGGGGCGTGGTCTCTGCATCCAAAACAGATTGAAATTGCCAAAAATGTCTTTAGCCCGGATGTGGGGGAAGTTATATTTGCCAGAAAAATTCTGGCCGCCATGCCGGATGGTACGGGGGCTGTCATGATTGATGGTAAGATGCAGGATGACGCCACATGGAAACAAGCCAAGGTGATCGTCGATCTGGCGAAAATTGTGGCCTCCAAAGATAAAGAACTTGGGGCGAAATATGGCTTTTAATAGAGCGGAATATTCTCTTAGGAAATGACGCGTTCTTTCGGTATTTCGATGGAAATTTCGGTACCTTTGCCGCTTTCGCTTTTTAAACTTAATGTGCCGCCGTGCATTTCGACCAGAGCCTTTGTGAGCGGCAGGCCAAGGCCCGTTCCCTCAAAATTCCGGTTCAGGGTATTTTCAATTTGCCGGAAAGTTTTCATGGCCTCTTCAAGCTGTTCCGGCGTCATACCAATGCCGGTATCTTTGATCATTATGATTAAATCCCCTGATGGAATGATGTGAACGCTCACAGATATTTCGCCCTTTTGCGGGGTGAACTTGATGGCATTTGACATGATGTTGAGGATGGCTTGACGGATCTTCTGTTCATCTGCAAACAGGTAATGTGATTGGGGCGATTGATAATGGATGGACATGCTTTTCTTATTGGCCTGCGGCGACATCATTTTAAGGGTGTTTTTTATCAGTCTTGATATATCAAACTCACATTCATGGATTTCCATTTCCTTGGCTTCAATTTTTGACAAATCCAGAATATCATTGATGATGCTCAGCAAATGTTCTGCGGATGTATTAATATGTTCGCCGTATTCTGCGAGTGTCTTGATGTCGAGTTTATAGTCTGAAGACCTGCGGATCATATCGGAAAAACCGATGATTGAGTTAAGCGGTGTTCTTAATTCGTGACTCATATTCGCCAGAAACTGTGATTTGGTCTGATTGGCAAGCTCGGCTTCTTCCTTGGCTTTTGTTAATTCCTTTGTTTGCATTTCCGCTTCAGAAGACATCCATTGTATGAAAGGAATCCAGCGGACTAAGCCAATGGCAATTAATATATATCCGATGAGGTCGCCAATGATATTTTTTAATACAGCCTGTATCGGCGTGGGACCAATGACCACAAATTTTGCCAGCGCATCAAATTCATCGGTAATATCAAGAAGGCTGGCCATGAGAAGAAAGCAGAAACCGGCAAAGATTATTTTCCAGCCTTTGCGGCGCAGGGCGACAAGGCCTTTGCCAATATGCCATATATAAAGGACAATAATCAGCAGAATAGATGTACGGATAACCTCTAGGATAATTTCTTGTGTCATTAAATTCAGGCTTAAGTTTTAATATTTCAGCTAACGCAAAGTCGGATGAAGTTTTTCAGATCTCGTATAGGGAAGTAAGCTTAATAGGTTAATGAGGCCTTAATAGCCGGACATGATTGGAAAAACTTTTCTATCCGGCATAAGGCCAACAAGCCACTTTATGCAGCAGGGATATATCCTTGTCCAATTCACCTTTGGGCGCAATATGCCAGTCCCAGGTATCACAAGGGTTCTGCAGTCTCTGGCAAATGTCTTTTGGTAACGCCGGTTCCCTTTGTGCGGCGTCTCCATCCTCCCAATATTGTCTTTCCAGGTCACTGATTATAAGCTGCTTTGGGGCTAAGCCCCGCAATAAATCCAGATGGTTACCCAGTAAAATATTTTCGAAATCATTGGGGAGCGGAATATGCCGCCGCGCCGCATATTTGATCAAATTTATCGGCAGTTGGGACAATATATTGAGCGAGATGACCAAATCAGTTTTAGCCAGTTTGTTTCTGACTTCTGTTGCCATAGGGCTACGGGCCCCTTCCTGCCAATCAAACAGCGGTTTGATCAGGCCGGTCACATCCTGTTCCAAGAATATAACCCGGTCATTTTGAGCGTATTTTCTGCGAATTTTTGCCAAATGAACAATATCAACGAGGATGATCCGGTGGCCAGGCAATAACAATTCATCAACGGGCGCATCATGGAGCGCGCCCGACCCGATGATCATGATTGTCGCCTGTTCTTTTAAGTCAGATACGGCGGCAAGGATATGCTGCTGACATTTATCAAGATGGCCTTTCCATGCGGTGCGGCATCTTTTGTATCGCGCTTCAATGGCGATGCTTTCGCGCACAAACCCCAATGCTTTGATTTCTTTGGCCGCAGGGGTCAGGAAATGTTGTAATGCTTCAAGAATCATAGGCTGGTTTATTCGCCTTTATAAGTGGCCCCGCGTTTTTCCAGAAAAGCCGCCGTGGCTTCGGCCCGGTCATCGCTTGAAAGCAAGACTTGCATGCTTTTGCGTTCCAGTCCCAGAGCGC
>JAJRQU010000099.1 GCA_024280095.1 Alphaproteobacteria bacterium
AAAAATTACCGATTCTGTGAAAGACGAAGCCGAGGCGTTTGGTATTGTCGTTGTGGATGTGCGCATTAAACGTACGGATTTGCCCGCTGAAAACAGCAAGCCAATCTTTGACAGCATGATCGCAGAGCGTGAACAGGTTGCTCGTGAAATTCGGGCGCGCGGCGAAGAAATGGCCATTCGCATCATCTCAAAGGCCGAACGTGATAAGACTATTCTTCTCGCAGAAGCCGAGCGGGACGCCCAGAAGCTTCGCGGGGAAGGTGATGCTCAGGCGGCTAAAATTTTTGCGAATGCCTATAATCAGGATGCAGAATTTTATGCTTTCTATCGCTCCATGCTGGCCTATAATGAGGCCTTTAGCGCAAATAACACAACCATGGTTTTGTCGCCAACGGGTGATTTTTTCAAATATTTTGGAAATATGACCGGCGCAAAAAAGAAGTAAAAAATAACCCCAATGCAGGAAGTAATTCTTGCATTGGGGGCGGCGTCTGTGTTGGAGGGTATTCTTTAATACCCTCTTTCCAGAGGTATTGTTTTAATACCCTCTTCCAGAGGCCATGCCATATACCTTCTTTCCAGCCGCCTTCTTCGGTTTTTGTATCATTTATGCGATGAAATGAGGGATAAATAAGATGAGCGGATTTTTAGCCTCTTATTTTCGTCACATATTGTGGTAATGATGGCAACATACATCCGATGGAATAATAAATTTATGATTCTGGTTATGATTCTGGGATGTATATAAAAATAGAAAATTCAGAAGATATCAGGAATTGGCATGAATAAATTAAAGAAGTTTTATAGTAGTGCGATAATCATTGCTTCATTTGTTGTAATATCACCGGTTGCGGCATTGGCCAAAGGGGCCCCGGACAGTTTTGCGGATCTTGCAGAGAAATTATTGCCCGCCGTTGTTAATGTGAATACAACACAAACCATCAAGATAAAGCGGCGGACGATGCCGCAAATCCCCGGAATGGAAGATTTCTTCCGTCGTTTCGGACAGGAAAATGACAAGCGGAGAGGCCCGGGAAATCACGATGAAGACAGCCATAAGGAAAATGGTGAAGATCGCGCCTTAACCCGCAAGCGTCAATCTTTGGGGTCGGGTTTTATCATTGATCCTTCTGGTATCATCGTCACCAATAACCATGTGATTGACAAGGCCGATGAAGTGATGATCAAGATGCATGATGGCCGTGAGTTAAAGGCCACTGTTATTGGCAAGGATGATAAGCTTGACCTTGCGGTTCTTAAAGTCGAATCCGACAAGCCGTTGCCCTATGTCAAATTTGGCGACGACAGTAAATCCCGCATTGGGGATTGGGTATTGGCCATTGGCAATCCCTATTCGCTTGGCGGCACATTAACGGCGGGTATTATTTCCGCCCGAAACCGTGATATTCAATCCGGGCCTTATGATAAATATATTCAAACCGATGCCTCTATCAACCGCGGCAACAGCGGCGGGCCAATGTTCAATATGGACGGCGAAGTAATCGGGATCAATACGGCGATCTTTTCGCCTTCGGGCGGCAATATTGGTATTGGGTTCGCCATTCCGTCCAATCAGGCCCAGCGTGTGATCAGTCAATTGAGAGAGTTCGGCCATACCAAGCGCGGCCGTATCGGGATCAGTTTTCAGGCCGTTACAGATGAAATAGCAGAGAGCCTGGGCATGGAAGAAGGCCACGGCGCGCTGGTTTCATCCGTTGTTGAGGGCGGCCCCGCAGATAAGGCGGGTATTCAGGTCGGCGATATCATCGTTGAATTTGAAGGCAAAACCATCAAAGAGCGCAACGAGCTGCCTATTTGGGTCGCCAATACAGAAATCGGCAAGAAAGCGAAAATTGTTGTTCTGCGCAAAGGAAAGCGCAAGAGTTTGACGCTGGTGATTGATGAGCTTCCTGAAAATGAAAATGTGTCCGATGACAAGGCTTTGCCAGATGAGGATCAGACCGATCAAGAGGTCAAGGAAATCTTAGGCATGGGCCTTGAGTCTCTTACCGAAAAATCACGCAAGGCTCTGAAGCTGGAAGATGATGTGAAGGGCGTGTTGATCGCGTCTGTTGATCGCAATAGCCCTGCTGGTGAAAAAGGTTTGCGCAGAGGCGATGTCATTGTGTCGATAACTCAGGAAGAGGTAAAAACTGTTGACGATGCCCTTGCGGTAATCGAAAAATTGCGCGCGAAAGGCCGTAAGAGTATTTTGCTTAAAATCATTCGGCGCGGCAATACCGCCTTTGTTACCGTAAAATTTGATCCCAAGAAGTAGCAAATCTGCAGGAATCCAAGTTACCTGAACAGATGATAATGGTTCACCCTATCCGGGGTGAGCCATTATCAGTTTGTGTCAGAGGGCGATTGTCCTAGCCAGTTTTTCATTCTGTGTTTTAAGTCATTTGGGTTGACACGAACCTTGATTTTTTTGTTTATGGTTATGCGCAATATTGTTTCGATTAAAAATGACAGCAGCAGAAAGCCCATAATCATGGTGACGATATGTGGCGATCTGGTGCTTTCGTAAAATAAGGCCAACATGATTGCCGCCAAATTAACAAAAACCGCCAATAGCACCAGAATTAATGACGCGCCGGTTTTATGAACAAGGCGTATATGCCCCACATGGGTGATGAAATGGACAATTAAAATGGAGATGGCCCCCAAAATGGCAATTTCTCCCAGATCCAGAAAGGCGGCAATGAGCATGATGAAAAAACCGCTGATGATCAGGCCTTCCCGGCTTTTTTTTATGGGTTTGCCAAAGGCGGCGGGCAGCTGACCATTCTTGGCCAATTGGTAGGTTACATTGGTTACCGCATAAAGGTTGGCATTAATGGATGAGGCCGTGGCGATAAGGGCGGCAATGGCGACTATGGTAAAACCTATGGCGCCAAACACGGGCTTTGCGGCCTCTGCCAGGGCAAAGTCTTTGGCGGCTAAAACATCCGGCACGGGCAGGTTACCAAAAACAATCAGCGCGATGGCAATATAAAGAACCATCACGATACCGATAGAGGTCATGATTGCCCGGGGTAATGTTTTTGCCGGGTTCGGCATGTCTTCGGCGGCATTGGTGATCACGCGAAAGCCTTCATAGGCAAAGAAGGTGATGGCCAGACTGTAAAACAGGCTGCTGACCGGAGGATAGGTTGAAGGGGCCAGCCTTGAGGGATCAATGAAGAACATCCCCGCAACGGCA
>JAJRQU010000100.1 GCA_024280095.1 Alphaproteobacteria bacterium
AAGAAGGGGGCGCGTATTGCGCCGGGATGTCCGTTCCACCAAATGATCAATATCTGCCCTTAACCAAATCGTGATGGTTTTATCGAGCAATCTTTTGCGGGTTTCTTTATTCATAAAGGCCCCGCCGCCCGTACCAAGAATGTTGGGCTGATCAGAAATCAGGCGGCTGATGACCTTTCTTTCTCCTGTGCGGAAGTCTTCTTCACCAAATTTTTCAAAAATTTCACTTACGGTATGATCTGCCGCAATTTCAATTTCGGCATCGGAATCAACGAAGGATAACCCAAGCTTGCGCGCCAGACGTACACCAACAGTTGTTTTTCCTGACCCCATAAGGCCGATCAGGGAAATACTCTTGGTTAAAGGGTATCTTAACCGGTCATTGGGAAATTTTATTTTGGTTTTCTGTACACGTTTCATGATGCTATACTTCTTAGCACGGCTTTTAAATTTATACATATAGAAAGTCATAAAAATACCATATTTTTTTTGGACGTTGAATCTTGAAAAAACAGGAAAGTGAGTGGGCGCTTTACGATTGATGATGATATGGTTAGAATGACACTATTGTCAGATAATATTTTTATTATAATAGGGAAAAGCAGAAATAATGGGTAAACTTTGGTTCGTGATTATCATATTAATTTTATTAGCAATTCTTGGGGGCGGGCTATATTTAATGAACGTTGAAATTGATCCCCCCAGAAATCAAGTGGAAAAAATATTGCCCGACGATATGTTTCCTCAATAATGTAAATTTTACGGGCCCTAAATTTTTCAGGAATTTATCGGTATTGATTAGGAAATAATATGATCCGCAAAAAACTTATACATGCCGGCTTGGTCATGGCTGCCGGTTTTAGCCTGTTGCCCGCAGGGCCCCTTATGGCCCAGCAGGATAAAAATCAGGAAAAACCTTCTGAAGAAACCCCCGCTAACCCCCAAAAACCCCCTGAGTTAACCCCGGTTGATAAAAAACCAGCACGGGCATTGCCAAGGTCTATATTATTCCCTGCGGGTGAGCCGGGCCCCTATATTCCCCGCCCTTATATCTCCCCGGTAAAATCCGAAGAACAGACAGACCTGTCCCCCAATGAAACATTTTTTGCCACACGCCCGCCAGAGGCGGCTTTGCAGGATAGTCTTGACGTGGAAACCATAGAGTTGGCGGAACCCGTTCCTGCGGAAAAGGGTTTATTGAGAGAAGAAAATGGCGGATTTCCAGTGACCCTCTGGCAGGGGTCTGATCGGGCGCGCATTGAACAATTACTGACCGTCCTGTCGGTTCCAAGCCGGTCACCCGTTATGGAAAGCCTGATCAAAAAACTTCTTTTGTCTGCGGCAACAGTCCCTGAGAAGCGGCCCTCAGGCGATGTGAATACAGATCAAGATCCCGAAAACTTAAAAGATTTCTTATCGCTTAGAATTCGAAAAATCTCGGAAATGGGTGATTTGAAAGCGTTGGTATCTTTCTTGAATCTTCTGCCTCAAGATTCTTATGCGAAAGACCAAAAAACCAGTGACCTGATGTTGATGGCCGGCGATATTTCTGCGGCATGTCTGCTCGCCCGGCAAGCCATAGAGGATACAGTTTCCAGCAGCCCCTATTGGCTGAAGCTGTTGGCTTTTTGTCAGGCCATGGAGGGAAATGCCGAGGGCGCAGGAATGACCATTGAATATCTTATGGAGCAGGGTGATACGGATTTTATATTCTATGATTTAATCAACAAACTTTCTTCAAAAGAAGAGGCCGGTGAAAGAAGTGTCTCTCTTTCGTCCGGGTTAAATCAGATGAACCCTATGACATATAGTATGTTGACGGTATTGGAACAGCCTGTTGAGGCAGAGATGTTTGGGCAAGCCTCGCCGCTGGTTTTATATGCGCTTTCCGGCAATCCTAATGTGAGCAAAACAGACCGGCTTCTGGCGGGCGCACAGAGCTATAAGAAGGCAACTTTTCCGGTTGATAAGTTCATCCCGCTTTTAAGCAATATGAGCTTTTCGGATGATGAATATACCAATGCAATCGCGATTTCCAAAATGGATGACACGGTTATGGGGGATGTTCTGCTTTATCAATCTGCCGCCAGGCAAATAAGTGACATACAAAAAGCGGAAACCTTAAAAGTCATATGGGACAGGGCTACCGTGAATAACGACTTGCCGCGCGCCGCCCTGTTAAATTCGCGGACGGTGCAATCACTGAGGCCGTCAGAGGAATTGCTATTTCACGCCCACCATATCACGCGCGCACTATTATTGGCCGGCCATGACAGAAAAGCATGGGACTGGTTCAGCTTTGTTCGAACGGCGGCCTTTTCCGGGCATGTGGATGCGACGCGGGCCTTGGTGGATATATGGCCTATGATGATTGTTTCGGGGATGACGGTTTCGGGTAAAAACAATGAGCTTCCCTGGTCAAAAGAAATCCTTGATTTCTGGTGGAATGGTCAGATGGTTTTGTCACCGGATCTGCGGCAGGGAAAGGCCGCTTTATTTTATTCTGTCGCCGAAGCCTTGGGATTAATCGTCCCGGAAGCCATGTGGCAGGAGCTTACGGCGCCCATAAAAATTGACCAAGGCCGCGCGCGGCCTGTTCCAATCCCCGTGTCCATCTGGCGCAGCCTGATACAGGCGGTTTCTGAGAAAAAACTTGGAGAAACGATTTTGCTATGTCTCTTGGCGGAGGCCCCAAATCTTGACCCCACAGGCGCAAGCGCCATTATCAGAGCCTTAAGGTCTATGGGGCTGGAGGCAGAGGCCCATAGCTTTGCCCTTGAAATTCTGGCCAATAATGGTTTCTGACCCTATTCTGATCAATCAGTTTCTGGAGATGTTGGCGGCGGAAAGGGGCGCATCAAATAACACGCTTGAGTCCTACGCCCGGGATCTTGACCATTTATCACAAAATTCTTCTGCCCCATTGAATGACATCACGCGGGATCAGGTGCGGGCGTATCTCGCCCTGTTGCAGAAAAATGGCCTGGCCGCCCGAACGCAAGCCCGAAAATTATCAAGTATGCGGCAGTTTTTTAAATTTCTTTATGGGGAAGGCCTGCGGGGCGACAATCCCGCGCTTGGTATCGACAGCCCCAGAATTGGGCAATCCCTGCCGAAATTATTAAGTGAAGATCAGGTCAATGAATTATTGAAACTGGTTGAGGCCCAAGCACAAAATAAATTGGCACAAAACAAATCGGCACAAAATAAACCGGGTCTTAAATCGCTCAGGCTTCATGCGCTGATTGAGTTGTTATATGCCACCGGCCTTCGCGTGACGGAACTTGTCAGCCTTCCGCTTAGCGCGGTCAGAAGTGGACAACCGTATATTTTTGTTCGCGGCAAGGGCAATAAAGAGCGTCTCGTGCCCATGAATGATCGGGCGATCAAGGCTTTGGAAGTTTATATAGAAGCCATGACGTCACTTTCCCCGAGCGGCAATAACAGCAAATGGTTATTTCCCTCACGCGGGGCCAAGGGACATTTAACCCGCCACCGCTTTGCCCAGTTATTGAAAAAAACCGGGGCAGAGGCCGGCATTCTTCCCAGCCAGCTTTCCCCCCATGTGCTGCGTCATGCTTTTGCCACTCATCTCTTGTCTCGCGGCGCTGATTTGCGGGCGGTGCAGAAAATGCTCGGTCATTCCGATATTACCACAACCCAGATTTATACCCATGTTTTGGAAGAAAGGCTGAAATCTCGCGTTCAGCACAAACATCCTCTTTCCAAGGCGTAAAATGGCGGGTATAAGGACGGTGTGAAGCTTACGATTTAAAATTTAGGTTATTTTTGAGAAATATATATGCTGACTTATCTTGATTTTGAGAAACCCATTGCCGAGCTGGAAAGCCGGATACGTGATATGAACAACCTTGAAAGCGGTGAAGAGATCAATATTGCCGAAGAAGTCGAGCGGCTCGAAGGCAAGCGGGACAAGCTGTTGCGCGATACTTATGCAAAATTAACGCCTTGGCAGAAGATTAAAGTGGCCCGCCATCCACAGCGGCCTCATTTCAAGGATTATGTGGCGCAATTGATCACGGATTTTATGCCCTTGGCGGGGGATCGGGCCTTCGCTGATGATGTGGCTATTATGGGCGGTCTTGGCCGCTTTAACGGCCAGTCAGTGGTGGTTATTGGCCATGAAAAAGGCCATGACACCCAAAGCCGGATTAAACATAATTTTGGCATGGCACGGCCAGAGGGCTATCGTAAAACCGTTCGGCTGCTGAAATTGGCGGAACAATTCGATATTCCGGTGATCACGTTGGTCGATACCTCCGGCGCGTATCCCGGGATTGGCGCAGAAGAACGCGGACAGGCCGAAGCCATCGCCAGATCAACCGAAACCTGCCTTGGCCTGAAAGTGCCGCTGGTGTCCATCATTGTGGGCGAAGGCGGCTCTGGCGGTGCGGTCGCCCTTGCGGCGGGAAACCGGGTGATGATGATGGAACATTCGGTTTATTCCGTCATTTCACCCGAAGGCTGCGCGTCCATTTTATGGCGCACGTCCGATAAAGCCGAGGACGCGGCAAATGCCCTGAAAATAACGGCGCAGGATTTGCTGAAATTACAAGTGATTGATGAAATAATCCCTGAACCGGTCGGCGGCGCGCACAGGGATCATCCATTGACCATGGAGGCCATCCGTAAAACGCTTGAAACCGCCCTCAGCGAACTCTCCGCCCTCAGCGGCGAAAAACTCAAAACCCTCCGCCGCGAAAAATTCCTCAACATGGGCCAGAAAATGGGTAAGGTTGGGCTGTAATCTTGAATTGATCTTTAAAATGGGGTATCATGGATATTGTATAATATTTTATGGGGGGCGCATTGACAAAAGAGTTTTCAAAAATACCAGAAAGAATAAAAGCTATTTCGGATAACAGTAGTTATTCTATAAAGACAGAACGGATTTTATTATCTATTTTGGTAACGTTTGTTCTGCCTACCTTTGTTGCTATTTGGGCGGGGGTATTTAAAGATTTGCTTTCTGATAATATTGGATGGTGGTGGGCAGTCCTTGTGGCGGCTATTTTATGTCAGTTCCTTTTTTCCATAATATTGCTATCTCGAAAGAATCTTATAAATGATACTTATTATTATGCGAGACAGCTTTTGGATCAGGTTGATGACTTGGAAAGCGAAAAAGATAATTTATTGAATGACGTAAAGTATTATACAATAAACTTAAAACTTCAAAATTATTGGGCGATTTCTACAAGCCATTTATTAGCCGAAAATGTACAAGAGGAAGCTATTGATACAACATTAAAAAGATATGTTGATAATTTGTTTTCTCCAGTAATTTCGCATTTAGGGGGAAATCTTTTTGGATATATTCATAATGAAAAATGGAATTATGTCATATATTTTTATGATAAGAACGGTGAGACACTTAACTCATTTTGGCGAGTAAAGTCACCAAACCACACTTCTTCTGGAGATGGAAGGTCATGGAAAATTGGTCAAGGTCATGTTGGGCAGGCATTTGATAGAAGAGAGGCAATTATTACTTCTGATGCCACAGAGGAAAAGGTAAGAAATCTTTCAGAGGCACCCAAAAGAAAACAAGAAAGCTACGATAGGGAAACATATGCTTCTTTTGTAGCAATACCAATTATGAAAGATAATCATGAACCGATAGGCGTGCTTGTAGTTACAAGTGATGTAAGAAATAGGTTTGATAAGTTTAATTCTCAAATTTTACAAAGTGCGAGTACTTTTATTTATAATGCTTGGGCTGTGTTACATAAAAGAAGGGTTTAATTAATTCGACTTTAACTTATTTATATTATAGAATCATAAATAGCACTACGAAGGGAGTTAATAATATGTCTTTAGCTACTAAAAATTATGAAACCTATTCTCGTGAACTAGACGAAGCTGTAGATGATTTATGGAAATCTTCAAATACAGAAGATATGAATAATAATCGAAACAGAATAGCTAAAACTATACGTGAAGAGGCAGAAGAGATGAGACGTTATGCTAGGCGAAGAGCTGAAAAGATCAATAGTTAATCTGAGAACTATAATGATACTAAACCGCTGAAATTTTTTCAGCGGTTTTTTTGTGACCTACAACGCCCCGTGGCAATGTTTGTATTTTTTGCCGCTGTCGCAGGGGCAGGGGTCGTTGCGGCCAACCTTTTGGATGACTTTTCCGTGGCAATGTTTGTATTTTTTGCCGCTGCCGCAAGGACAGGGCGCATTGCGCGGGACATTTCCCCATGATTTTGGATCATTGGGATTGAGGGCCGTATTTTCACCGGTGGTGGCGTCCTTGTGGCTGGTATTTAATACGGAAAGATCGGGTTCTTTCAATTCGGGCACGGGTTGTTCTGTTTGAAGTTCAATATGGGACAGAAGCATGACAACATTATCGCGCGTTTCCTCCAGCATCGTTTCAAACATGGCAAAGGCCTCTGTTTTATATTCATTAAGCGGGTCACGCTGGCCGTAAGCACGAAGCTGAATAACCTGACGCAAATGGTCTAATTGCGCGAGATGGTCTTTCCAATAGCGGTCAATGGCCTGAAGCAGAACACTCCGCTCTACTTGGCGCATGATGTCCGGCCCAAAATCGGCCGCCCGTTTTGCCATAAAACGATCTGTCTCATCAATCAGGCGGTCTTCAAAGCCGTCCGCATCGATACCTTCTTCCTTGACCCATTCTTTGAGCCCGAAATCCCGGCCGAAAATCCGGGTTGCCTCGATGCTCATGCCGTTTATATCCCAATCCTGGGGATAGGCCCGGGGCGGGATATATTTTGTCACCAGATCATCAACCACCTGAACACGCATATCGGCTAATGTTTCGGTTAAATCATCGCTGACCATCACATCCCGGCGCTGGTCATAGATGGCTTTGCGCTGATCATTCATCACATTGTCGAATTTCAGCAGGTTTTTACGGATTTCATAGTTGCGGGCTTCGACCTTTTCCTGAGATTTTTCAACGGCCCGGTTGAGCCAGGGATGAACCAGAGACTCGCCTTCTTCAAACCCGAATTTCTGCATGAGGCCGTCCATACGCTCTCCGCCGAAAATCCGCATTAAATCATCTTCCATGCTGAGGAAGAATTTTGAATGTCCGGGATCACCCTGACGGCCGGATCTGCCGCGCAGCTGGTTGTCAATGCGGCGGCTTTCATGGCGTTCTGTCCCTAAGACATATAGACCGCCCGCCTCCAGAACCTTGCGTTTTTCTTCGGCGACTTCTGCGGTTATTTTTTCGGCAGAGGTTTTCCGCGAAGCCTCGTCAATGTCATCAACTTCCGCTTCCAGCCGCATGTCAAGATTGCCCCCGAGCTGAATATCGGTGCCGCGTCCGGCCATATTGGTGGCGATTGTCACCGCGTTAAAACGTCCGGCCTGCCCAATGATATAGGCTTCCTGCTCATGGAATTTTGCATTCAGCACCTTATGGATAATTTTTCGCTCATTCAGCATATCGGATAGATATTCAGACCGTTCAATACTGACGGTACCGACCAGAATGGGTTGGCCGGCTTTTTGGCAAATTTCGATCTGATTGACAATGGCCTCAAATTTTTCTGTGGCCGTGCGGTAAATTTCATCGTCATCATCCTGCCGCCCAACGGGAAGATGGGTTGGGATTTCCATAACATCAAGGCCATAAATCTCGCCAAATTCCGCCGCTTCTGTGGCCGCTGTTCCGGTCATGCCGGATAATTTCGGGTAAAGCCGGAAATAATTCTGGAATGTGACAGAGGCCAGCGTTTGGTTTTCAGTCTGAATTTCTGCGCCTTCCTTGGCTTCGAGCGCCTGATGCAGGCCGTCGGAATATCGCCGGCCTTCCATCATGCGTCCGGTAAATTCATCAATGATGATGACTTCATTATCCTTGACGATATAATCTTTTTCGCGGGTGAATAATGTATGCGCCTTCAGGGCCTGATTAACATGATGAACCACGGCCACATTGCCGAAATCATACATATTATCGCCCTTGATCAGCTCGTGTTTGATGAGAATCTGCTCCAGATTCTCCATGCCCTCTTCCGTTAGTGAGACAGACTTTGCTTTTTCGTCAACCTCATAATCTTCTGGAACAAGCTCAGGGATAATTTCATTGATAGAGACATAAAGCTCTGACTTATCCTCGGTCGGGCCGGAAATCACCAGCGGCGTACGCGCCTCATCAATAAGAATGCTGTCGACCTCATCCACGATGGCAAAGGTGGGCGGCCTTTGAACCATGGCATCAGGATGGAACTTCATATTATCGCGCAAATAATCAAAACCAAGCTCATTATTGGTTGCATAGGTAATATCCGCAGCATAGGCGGCTTTACGGTCTTCATCGCTCATATTCGGGACGATGCAGCCCGTGGTCAGGCCCATGAAATTAAAGACTTGCCCCATCCAGTCCGCGTCACGGCGGGCCAGATAATCATTGACGGTGACGATATGAACGCCCTTGCCGGGCAGGGCGTTCAGGTAACCGGCCAATGTGGAGACAAGGGTTTTACCCTCGCCGGTTTTCATTTCGGAAATTTTTCCGCCATTAAGGACAATCCCGCCGATGAGCTGGACATCATAATGGCGTTGACCAAGGGAACGTCTGGCACCCTCGCGCACAGCGGCAAAGGCTTCTATCAGGAGACTGTCAAGGCTGGCCCCTTCTTTCAGGCGGCCGCGAAATTCTTCTGTTTTGGCCCGAAGCCCCTCATCAGACAGTTTCTGCATGTCTTCTTCAAGGGCATTTATCGCCTTGACCTGCGGCTGCAGAGATTTGATATAGCGGTCGTTGGCGGTTCCAAAAATCTTTTTGGCAATCTTAACCATTCCCAACATTTTATTTCCTTACTCGGGTTGTGAGGCCAGTCTATAGTTTTTCTTAGAGTACTATATCTTTAGGCTATAAATCTTACCTAAGAACAGATAAGAGCGTCCATGCAGTCTGTCAATGACAGATCGCCATATTGCGCTATAATAAATCATAAAGGTTATTATTTTACCAGAAGATGCGGTAAATAATGGAAAAGCCTTTTGATATGCATTAAGTCGGCAAAGATGAAGGCTAGGATTTTAAAAATGACTAAAACTAATATCATTTCCCCTCTTGCGCCAGCGGGCCTGCCGGACTTTCCGGAAATCGGCGGGGTGACGCTTTCCACGGCGGCGACAGAGACAAAATACCGGGGCCGGGATGACTTGCTTTGTGTCGCGTTTAAGGGCGGCGCGGTGGTGGCCGGCGTTTTGACGCAGTCCCGTACGGCCTCGGCCCCCGTTGCGCTCTGCCGAAAACATCTTGCCACAGGTAAAATGGCGCGCGGTCTTTTGGTGAATGCGGGCAATGCCAATGCCTTTACCGGCAGGGCCGGGGATAAGGCCATGATGTCGACGGTTCATGCCCTTGCCGCTGCGATTGGCTGCGCGGCAGACGAGGTTTATATTTCTTCCACCGGCGTTATTGGGGAGCTTCTGGATGATCAGAAAATAAATGACCACCTGCAGCAGATAGTTGAAAATCTTTCGGGGGATAATTGGCCCGCGGCGGCAAAAGCCATTCTGACCACGGACACTTTTGCCAAGGGGGCGGTACGCACCGCGCTCATTAATGGGGTTCAGGTTAAAATCAATGGATTTGCCAAAGGTTCCGGCATGATTGCGCCCGATATGGCGACCATGCTGGCTTATGTTTTTACCGATGCAGATTTACCACAGGATATATTACAGGATATTTTGAAAGAGGCCGCCGATAAATCTTTTAATGCCATTACCGTGGATAGCGATACCTCGACGTCCGACACGCTTTTGGCCTTTGCAACTGGCGCGGCCTCTGTCGGCACCATTACGGATGCCCATGATCCGGCGCTCATGGATTTCAGGCGGACTTTTCAGGATTTGCTGCGGGATCTTGCCCATCAGGTGGTGCGCGACGGCGAAGGGGCCACAAAATTTATTGAAATTACTGTGACAGGCGCAGAAGATGATCGCGCGGCCAAGGTCATCGCCTTAAGTATTGCCAATTCACCGCTGGTCAAAACCGCCATTGCGGGCGAGGACGCCAATTGGGGCCGCATCGTCATGGCCGTGGGCAAGGCGGGGGAGGCCGCCGATCGGGATGCCCTTGAAATTGTCATTGGCGGTCAGAAAGTCACGGAACAGGGCATGGCGGCGACAGGCTATGACGAAGCCGCCTGTACAAGTCACTTGAAAGGTCAGGATATTATCCTGTCGGTTGATGTGGGGATTGCCAAGGGATCGGCCACCGTCTGGACCTGTGATTTGACCCATGGTTATATTGACATCAATGCGGATTATCGGAGCTGAGGCATGGTTTTTCCAGAAACGATAGAGACGGCACGGCTGGTTTTGCGGCTCTTTGACCCCAAAGACCGGGACGGGCTTGTGGAAATCTTTGGCAATTGGCAGGTCACCCAATGGTTGTCCACCAATGTGCCTTTTCCTTATACCGCAAAGGCCGCTGAAAAATTTATCGCGAAAGCTGATGCTGAATTCAAAGAGGGCAGCGCGTTCTGCTATGCCATAGAAGACAGGGAAACAGGCCGGTTAGCGGGTAATATAGGGGTGTTTTCACTAACAGAGGAAGTCGAAGTTGGCTATGCATTAGGCCCGGACTTTTGGGGGCGCGGCCTTGGCACCGAAATATTAAAAGAGATGACAAAGGCGGCCTTTAAGACGGAAATCATAACCCGTATTATCGCGCAGACGGCCACCAATAATATTGGGTCACAGAAGATTCTGGAGAAAGCCGGCTTTAAACAGGCCGGCACGCCGCCGCCGGAATATGCGCGCTGCGGCCATACGGAGGGGTGCAGCGAATTTTACCGCCTGACTATTGAAGACTGGAAAAATATATGAGCAAGCTTTGTCCCGATAACCCAAACCGCGCCGTGGGGCCCGTGAAGATGGTCTTGGTCTCTGCGGTGATCATGATTGATATTGATGGCCGTATTTTGCTGGCCCAAAGACCCAAGGGCAAAAGCATGGCCGGCCTGTGGGAATTTCCGGGTGGCAAGATTGAGGATGGGGAGACGCCGGAACGGGCGCTAATCCGTGAATTGAACGAAGAACTGAATATTGATGTGACCGAGGCCTGTCTCGCGCCCTTTGTCTTTGCCTCCCATACTTACGATGATTTTCACCTGCTCATGCCCACATTCCTCTGCCGCCAATGGGACGGCATCCTCACCGCCCAAGAAGGCCAAAACCTTAAATGGGTTAAAATACAAGACCTAAAAAACCACCCCATGCCCCCCGCCGACGCACCCCTAATCCCCATGATCCGCGATTTTTTGTGATGGCTATGGGGATTAACCCTTCCCCCCAAACATCTCGGACAGATTAACCTTGCCCTGACCGGGCTTTAGGGGTTGTTGTTGGCTTTGGTGGGGGGACCAGCCCATGAGATAGATGATGTCGAAGGTTGTGGTGATGCGGCCTCGGGCATCCGAGAATTTTTCGTGATAGATTTTGGCGCATTCCATCATCAGGCGGCGTGACGTC
>JAJRQU010000101.1 GCA_024280095.1 Alphaproteobacteria bacterium
AGTGGCGGAGAGGGAGGGATTCGAACCCTCGAAGGGCTTGCACCCTTGCCAGTTTTCAAGACTGGTGCATTCAACCGCTCTGCCACCTCTCCGTGTCAATAAATTCAGGCTGAATATATGTGAGAACAGGATTTAGCCGATCGCCATAGTGAGGTCAAGAACTGAATTGCCCGCGTTGAATTTTTATCTTGGAATAATCCAGAGAATGTATAAAATTCCCTCTTCTATAGTAAAATGCAAAAATGCCTTTATATTGTCATCATTTATCGACATTATAGGCGGTAATTAACAGTGGAAAATCAAAATTAATCGGGGGGTTTTAATGACAGGAGATTTGAATAAAGTGATGAACAGTAAAAAGGTTATTTCTATATTTTTTATCTCCTCTTTGCTCTTTGCAGGGGCTTTGATTCCTTTTGTTCCAGAAGCCAAAAGTGCAAAAACCGTTCCTGATAACCCGCTAAGCTTCGCAGATTGGCGCGCAGAGCTTAAAGTTGAAGCCATGGCAAGCGGCATTTCCGCTGAAACATTTGATAGGGCCTTTGCGGGGGTTGAACCCGATCCCAAGGTGATCAGGCTTGATCGCCATCAGCCGGAATTTACCCAGACCTATGCCAAATATATTTCCAAACGGGTCAGTAGCACGCGTATTGCAAAGGGCCGGGAAAAAATTTCGGAAAATACAGATATTCTAAATGCGGTTTCTCAAAAAATTGGTGTTCAGCAACGCTTCATTGCCGGTATTTGGGGCATGGAGACAAATTACGGCAGCTATACTGGCGGCTATAATGTTATCCGGTCGCTGGCCACATTGGCTTATGACATGCGCCGGAGCAGCTATTTCCGCACGCAATTGATCAAGGCCTTGAAAATTCTGGAAGAAGGCCATGTGATGCCGGCTAATTTTAAAGGCTCATGGGCCGGGGCCATGGGGCAGGGGCAATTCATGCAGTCCAGCTTCTTTGCCTATGCGTATGATTTTGACGGTGATGGCAAGAAAGACATATGGGATAACAAGGCAGATGTTTTGCCTCAATCGGAAATTATCTGAAAGAACATGGCTGGCAGGCGAACCGCACATGGGGCCGGCAAGTGTCCTTGCCAAAAGATGTGGACGATCTGTGGCAGCAGGTTAAGCAAACTGGAAAAGTTAAATATTGCCGCCGGGCCTTAAAAGACCACAGCAGGCGACTGACCATGGCGCAGTGGCAGGAATTAGGCGTCAGAACAATTTACGGCAGTGACCTTCCCCTTGTGGCGGATCCTGATTTTAAAGCATCCTTGGTTATGCCGGCGGGGAAAGCTGGCCCTGCATTTTTAACCTATAAAAATTTCAGAGCCCTTTTAAGTTATAATTGTTCTAATTTCTATGCCCTTGGGGTTAGCTTGCTTTCGGATGAATTAAAATGATGTTTTTACGCCGAAAATTACACAGGGCTGCCATTATCATTTTCTGTTTGACTGTCGCAGCTTGCGGGGCGACAAAGGGCCCCTATGAAACTTCTGCTCCAAACCCAATTCACAAAGTTGGCAATCCTTATAAAATTGCCGGGAAAACCTATTATCCGGCGATTGACCCACATTATGACAGGGTGGGGCTTGCCTCATGGTATGGCAGCCAGTTTCATGGCCGCAAAACGGCGAACGGCGATGTTTTTAATATGAATGATTTAACCGCGGCCCATACAACACTGCCCATGCCCAGTCATGTGCGGGTCACCAATGTTGAAAATGGCCGCTGGCTTATTCTTATGGTAAATGACAGGGGCCCATTTGTTGGAGACCGGATCATTGATGTCTCACGGCGGGCCGCGCAATTGCTAGGCTTTGAAAAGAAGGGTGTGACGCAAGTCAGAGTGCAGGCCGTCAATGGCCCGCGCGGCGAATTGCCGAAACAAATTATCGCCCGGAAAAAACAAATAACCCCAAATCCCCCAATCATTGCTGCGCCAGTTGTTCAGGTGGCGCAGAATGAAAATATGTTAACTGAAGTTAAAACCAAAAGAATATATGTTCAAATCGGGGCTTATGCAGATCATAAGAATGCCAAAAAGGTTGTTGATGCCGTCCATCATATCAGTGATACAAAGGTGGAAGAAGTGGATATAAACGGTCAAAATCTGTATCGTGTCAGAGTTGGGCCGCAGCCAACTGTTGAATTAGCCGAAATTATACTTGGCAGAATATTATCGTTGGGCCACAATACGGCTCGTATCATTATGGACTATTAAAAATATATTCAGATCAGAAATTTATATGATGAAAAATAAAATACTAAAATCAGTATGTGGCCTTGCGATATTTTGTCTGGGCTTTACTTATGCGCAGGCCTTTCAATTTAAAACCCCCGCCAAACATGCCATTATGATAGAGGGCGCGACAGGGGCCGTTCTGTTTGAACATGAGGCAGATGTTCAAATGCCGCCGTCATCAATGAGCAAATTAATGACCATTTATCTTACCTTTGAAAGATTGCGGGACGGCAATATAGTGCTGGATGATGAACTTGAAGTTAGTGATACTATTTGGCGAAAATGGCGACTTCAAGGGTCAACCATGTTTCTTAAGGAGGGGCAAAAAGTAACTGTTCACGACTTATTGATGGGCGTGGTGGTGCAATCCGGCAATGATGCCTGCGCTGTCCTGGCAGAGGGACTGGCAGGTTCCGAAGAAGCCTTTGTGCATTTGAGCAATGAAAAGGCCAAAGAACTGGGCATGACTAATTCCCACTTTACCAATGTGAATGGCTGGCCCGATGAAGACCATTATATGTCTTCGCGGGATTTGGCAATATTGTCTCAAAAACTGGTGACAGATTTTCCAGAATATTACCCAATGTTCAAGGAGAAAAAATTTACCTTTAACAATATATCACAGACCAACCGTAATCCGCTTTTATACAGCATGCCTTCTGCCGACGGCTTGAAAACCGGCCATACAGAAGCGGCGGGTTATGGCCTTGTGGCATCGGCTGTGGAAAAGGGCCGCCGGTTGATATTGGTGATTAATGGGCTGAAAAGCAACCGCGCCCGCGCCCGCGAAGCCGAACGGTTATTACGGCATGGTTTTCGTGATTTTAATGTTTATCCGTTGTTTAAAGCGGGCGATATCGTGGATTCGGCCAATGTCTGGCTTGGCGAGAATGGCAAAGTTCCCCTGATTATAGAAGATGATGTGGTGCTTTCGATCAGCCGTCAGGATCGGCGCAGGATGAAGGCTAAAATTATTTATACTGGCCCCATACCAGCTCCCATCGTTAAGGGCCAGCCCATTGCCATTCTTGAAATTTCCGCAAAAGATATGAAAACCATTGAATTTCCACTTATCGCCGGTGCCGATATTTCAAAATTAGGCGGGGTAAGTCGCTTGAAAGCGGCCTTTAACTATCTTTTGATGGGATCAGCAGGTCGTGAATAGTGAAAATGATGAATTACCCCATAAATTACTTCTGGGAAAGTTCATTTCTTTCGAGGGAGGGGAGGGCACCGGCAAATCTACGCAGGTAAAATTATTGCAGGATCAGCTCAGGGCCAAAGGAATAGATGTTATCCTTACCCGCGAGCCGGGCGGTGCGCCGGGGGCCGAAGAAATCCGCGCCCTTTTGCTGACCGGCGATCCTGATAAATGGGTGCCTATGACGGAAGTTTTATTGTTTTATGCGGCGCGCGTGGATCATCTTCAACGAACAATATTACCGGCCCTTAAGGCGGGGAAATGGGTTATCACGGATCGTTACGCCGATTCAACCTTTGCCTATCAGGGCGCAGGCCATGGTATAGATGCCTTGATCATTCAGAAAATACACCGGATCACGACGGGTAATTTCTGGCCTGATATGACCATTCTTCTGGATGCTGATCCAAAAGAGGGGTTATTGCGGGCAAATAATCGGGAAGCGGAAATATCTGAGAATTTGCGGGAAGATCGATTTGAAAAAATGGCGGGCAGCTATCATCAACGGTTACGGCACGCTTTCCTTGAAATTGCGGCGGAAAATCCGGATCGCTTTCATGTTATACCAGCGGCGGGTTCAATTGATGCCGTGGCAAGACGTATATGGCAGCAGGTTACGGCGGCTTATGGCCCTGAAATAGGCCAATTTTAGGAAACAGATGTGGGATAGCGAAGAAAATATCGAAAAAGCGCGCGGGTTTGATTTATATGGCCATGATGCGGCGGAACAAATGTTTCTGGATGCCTATAATTCTGACCGGCTGCATCATGCGTGGCTGATCACCGGCCCGCGCGGTATTGGCAAGGCCTCGCTGGCCTATAAAGTGGCGCGTTTCCTGCTCAGTAACCCGCCTGAAGATAACGGCCTGTTCGCAGATGCTTTAGCGCCATCGTCCCCGACGACACTTGCGACAGATGAGCTTTCATCGGTTAATAAAATAATTTCTGCGGGCAGTCACGGCGACATCATTGTCATAGAACGTCAGCCAAATGAAAAAACCGGTAAAATGAAGGCGGAAATTGTTGTTGATGATGTGCGCAAATTGCAAAATTTTTTCAACAAAACCGCCACAGAAGGCGGCTGGCGCATTGCCATTATTGACAGTGCTGATGAAATGAACCGCAATGCGGCGAATGCGGTGCTTAAAGCATTGGAGGAGCCCCCGAAAAACGCGCTGCTTATTTTGCTGGCCCATGCGCCGGGAAAACTTTTACCCACGATCACGTCGCGCTGCCGGCAATTACGGTTAAATCCACTGCCTTTCGAAACGGTATGCGCGATCCTTTGCCAGCATTACCAGGATATTGGCCCTGATGAAATCGCGGGCTACGGCGTCTTAAGTGACGGCAGTCCGGGATATGCCATTAACCTTGTGGAACATCAGGGGCTTGAATTATATATTCAACTATTGGAAATTCTGGCCTCCTTGCCAGCCCTTGACGTGCCAATGGCCCATAAACTGGCCGGCAGCCTTAGTCTTAAGGCTGCGGAGCCGAAATATATTCTGTTCGGGGAATTGCTCACGGCCTTTATCAATCGCATGATCCGTCATGTCTGTGCCGTGCAAGCCGGTGAAATAAGTCCGGTAAAACCCGCGCTTACAGGGGAACTTGACCTTATGCTGCATTTAGGGCAAAGAATTCCCCTTGATCACTGGGCCGAGCTGTGGGAAAAGGTAACCCACAAAATGGCTCAGGTTAATTTAGATCGCAAGCAAGTGATCCTCAATGTCTTGACCCTGTTAAGTCAAAATCTAAAGTAAAAAAACGTAACCTAGGGTATTTCAGAGATGACGGCAAAACCAGCCTTTTATATCACAACGCCAATTTATTATGTCAATGACATTCCCCATATCGGCCATGCTTATACCACACTTGCCTGTGATGTTTTGGCCCGTTTCAAGCGGATGGATGGCTATGACGTCATGTTTCTAACGGGCACGGACGAGCATGGGCAGAAAGTTGAAAAATCAGCCGCCGCCAAAGGAAAAGACCCGCTTGCCTTTTGTGATGAGGTATCGATGCGTTTTCGTGACCTTGCCAAATTCATGAATTTTTCCAATGATGATTTTATCCGTACCACGGAAGAACGTCATAAAATCGCCTGTCAGGCTTTATGGAAAAAGCTTGAAGAAAGCGGTAATATC
>JAJRQU010000004.1 GCA_024280095.1 Alphaproteobacteria bacterium
CGATGGTGATGTTGATGGCATGGTTCATTTGTCTGATCTGGATTGGAATAAATCCGGTGATGTTGCCCTTGCAGAATATAAAAAAGGCGATATGACCAAAGCGGTTATTTTGGATATTGATATTGAGAAAGAACGTATTTCTCTTGGAATCAAGCAATTGACATCTGACCCGATTACCAGTGTTGAAGGCCTGAAAAAAGGTGGTACGGTGACTTGCACAATTACCAATGTTACCGAAAATGGTCTTGAAGTTACGATCGGCGAAGATGACAAGCCGATGAATGCCTTTATCCGCCGCGCCGACCTTAGCCGTGATCGTTCAGAACAACGCCCGGAGCGTTTCTCTGTCGGTGACAAGATAGACGCCATGGTCACCAACTTCGACAAGAAAAGCCGTAAAGTTACCCTGAGCATCAAAGTTCTGGAAATCACAGAAGAAAAAGAAGCTGTTAAACAGTATGGCTCTTCTGATAGCGGCGCGAGCCTCGGTGATATTCTGGGCGCGGCCTTGGCAGCGAAGAAAGACAAGAAATAAACCGGATAACTTCGGATTATAGCCTATTTAAAAACCCCGTCTGGGCTACCAGACGGGGTTTTTTTATCCTAATTCCTCATAAAAGGCCTTAAATCACAAAAAATGCCTGTTTTTTAGGGACTTAACCTTGACGGGACAAAAAGTCTCTGGCACCCTGTCGTGAGAAAAAAATTTAGCCAAATTATAATAGGGAATAATGTGATGATAAAATCAGAGCTGATTTCACAACTGGTCGAAGCCAACCCACATCTCTATCAGCGTGACGTTGAACGGATCGTCAATACTATCTTTGAAGAAATTACCGATGCTCTTGCGGCGGGGAACCGGGTTGAACTTCGGGGCTTTGGAGCCTTTTCGGTCAAACATCGCCCCAGCAGAATCGGACGCAACCCGCGCACGGGCGAGACGGTTGATGTGCCGGAAAAATTTGTGCCCTACTTTAAAACAGGCAAAGATCTTCGGGAACGGCTCAATAAAAAATAACCCCCCTATTTTAAGTCCCAAATTTTGACCAAGTTTGACCCAAGTTTGAAATGAATATATTATGCGAATTATTTCCCTCGCAGCTTTTATCATCTTCACAGCCTTTTGTATTATCGTGGCTGTGGCCAATAGGGTGGATGTGACTTTCAGTCTGGCCCCCTTGCCCTTTTCTTGGAACCTGCCCTTATATATTCTACTTTTTGCCGGGATTTTCATCGGCCTTGGGGCCGGCTCTTTGGTTGTCATCGCAAAATCTGTCCGGCATGCCCGTCATAATCGCAAACAAACCAAAATCATCCGGGAATTGGAAAAGCAGATAAAAGACCAGATAAAGAATATGCCCCCCACCGAAAGCGCTGGTGAAATACCACAGGATCAGAAACAGATTTCTTGAAATCCAGATAAAATACCTTGTCATCTCCTTCGGTTCGTGAGAAAAAACAACCCCATAGTGAGGATGATTCTTATGAACGGCCTAACCCCGTCACGACGTATATTATGTGCTTTGGATACCACAGATCAGCAAACGGCTTTTGATCTGGCTGAAAATCTTCGGGATCATGTGGGCGGCGTAAAACTTGGCCTTGAATTTTTTGGCGCTTGCGGCCCTACGGGATTTGATCATGTTGCGCAGTCAGGCATGCCCATTTTTCTGGATTTGAAACTACATGACATCCCCAATACCGTGGCCAAAGCCATAAGCGCGCTAATGCCGCTAAACCCGCTTATCATGACCGTTCATACCAGCGGCGGCGGGGCCATGATGAAGGCGGCGGCACAGGCGGCAACAGAGGCTGCCCAAAATATCCCTAACGGTAATATCAATTATGTCAGGCCGCTCATTGTCGGCGTGACCATCTTAACCAGCATGGATGAAAGCGACTTGCAGGATATTGGCTTGCGCCCCCCCATAAGCGCCCAAGTGGTGCGCATGGCCCGTCTGGCACAGGTAAGCGGGCTGGACGGCGTGGTCTGTTCCCCTTTCGAGATCGCCGCCATACGCGAGGCCTGCGGCCCTGATTTTAAGCTCGTTGTCCCCGGCATCCGGCCCGTTGGCAGCAGCCGCGGTGATCAAAAACGCACCATGACCCCTCGGGAAGCCATTGAGCGCGGCGCAGATTATATTGTCATTGGCCGTCCCATCACAGAAGCCGATGACCCCATCAAAGCCGCGCAGGATATAGCCCGGGAATTGGATTGATAAGCCAGAAATTGGATTAATAGAAATGCCCCTCAAAGCCAAAATATGTGGATTAACCACTCCTGAGACTGTCCGGGCCGCCGCCCGGGCCGGGGCATCCTATATAGGTTTCGTTTTTTATGAAAAATCACCGCGCAATGTCTCGCCGAAACGGGCGGGCGAACTTGCCGCCGAAATTCCGGCCTCTGTGGTCATCTGCGGCGTTTTTGTTAATCCGTCGGATGAACAGCTTAAAGCTACGCTGGATCATATCCCCCTCGACCTTATCCAATTACACGGCCAAGAAAGCCCCCAGCGGTGCCAAGAGATTAAAAACCGTTTCAAGCGTCCGGTGATGAAGGCCATTGCCGTCACGACGGCGCAAGATGTCGCCGTCGCAAAAACCTATGAAAATACGGCGGACATACTGCTCTTCGATGCCAAGCCAGAGGCGGATCAAAAGAATGGCTTACCCGGCGGCAATGGCCGGCAATTTGACTGGCGCCTCATGAAAGGCCACCAATGGCATATACCGTGGATGTTATCCGGCGGACTTGATGCGGGTAACCTCGAAGCCGCCGCCGCCATAAGCGGCGCGGCCATCTTTGATGTATCCAGCGGCATTGAAAGTCACCCCGGCGCAAAAAGCATCCCTAAAATAAACGCTTTTATGGCGATCATAAATAAGGACAATATATGAGCCCAGATAAAAATACATATAGAGCCGGGCCGGATAATGAGGGCCGTTTTGGCAAATTCGGGGGCCGGTTCGTCGCCGAAACCTTGATGCCGTTAATTCTTGATCTGGAAGAGGCGTACCGGGCATCAAAAAATGATCCCGATTTTAAGGCTGAATTTGACGACTTGCTGGCGGAATTTGTTGGCCGGCCCAGCCCGCTATATTATGCGGAACGTTTGACCGAATATCTTGGCGGCGCAAAAATTTATTTCAAACGGGAAGAGCTGAACCATACCGGTGCCCATAAAATCAACAATTGCATCGGGCAAATATTGCTCGCCCGGCGCATGGGAAAAAGCCGAATCATTGCCGAAACCGGCGCCGGACAACATGGGGTTGCCACCGCCACGGTCTGCGCGCGCTTTGGCATGAAATGCGTGATTTATATGGGGGCAAAAGATATCGAACGGCAAAAACCCAATGTTTTCCGCATGAAATTACTGGGCGCGGACGTCATTCCGGTCACTTGCGGGTCCCAAAGCCTGAAAGATGCCATGAATGAAGCCATGCGCGACTGGGTCGCCAATGTGACCGATACTTTTTACATCATCGGGACAGCAGCGGGGCCGCATCCCTACCCCGAATTGGTTCGTGATTTCCAGTCCGTGATCGGCGTTGAAAGCCGCGAACAAATTCTTGCCAAAGAAGGCCGCCTGCCCGACAGCCTTGTGGCCTGCGTTGGCGGCGGTTCCAATGCAATAGGACTGTTTCACCCTTTTTTAGATGATGATATTGATATGTATGGGATCGAAGCGGCAGGACATGGCCTGAATACAGGCAAACATGCCGCATCGCTCGCCGGCGGAAAACCCGGCGTACTGCATGGCAACCGCACCTATCTTCTTATGGATGATGATGGCCAGATCGAAGAAGCCCATTCCATTTCCGCCGGGCTGGATTATCCCGGCATTGGCCCCGAACATAGCTGGCTCCATGAAATGAAAAGGGTGAAATATGTGCCCATCACAGATCAGGAAGCCCTCGAAGCCTTCCAAGTATGCTCCCAATATGAAGGCATCATTCCCGCGCTGGAAAGCGCCCATGCCATCGCATATGTCTTAAAATTGGCCCCCACATTACCAAAGGATCATCTTATGGTGATGAATTTAAGTGGGCGCGGTGATAAGGATATTTTCACAGTCGCCAAGGCCCTTGGGACCAAAATTTAGGGTGCCAAAATTCAGGAGATAAAAAATGGCGGTTTCCCGCATTGATCAAAAATTTGCCCAATTGAAAAAACAAGGTTGCTGCGCCCTCGTCACCTTCACAACGGCGGGCGATCCGGATTATGATACGGCGCTGAATATTCTAAAAGCTCTGCCGGCGGCGGGGGCTGATATTATCGAACTTGGCATGCCATTTTCCGACCCCATGGCCGATGGCCCCGCCATTCAGGCCAGCAGCATTCGCGCCTTGAAGGGCGGGATGACCAGCCGCAAAATCTTGCAAATGGTGGCAGAATTTCGACAAACAGATGCGAAAACACCGATTATCCTGATGGGCTATTATAACCCGATCTATATTTACGGCGTTGATAAATTCCTTGAAGATGCCCTTAAAGCCGGCGTTGATGGCTTGATCATTGTTGACCTGCCGCCCGAAGAAGATAACGAACTGGCTATTCCCGCCAAAGCCGCCCGCATGGGCTGCATTCATTTGGCAACCCCCACCACCGATTCCGCGCGCCTGACGACCATCTTAAAGAATGCTTCCGGCTTTCTTTATTATGTCTCCATTGCCGGTATAACAGGCACGCAGGAGCCGGATATTGACGCGGTTAAGAAGGCCATTGATATGATTCGCGGCCAAACCGACCTGCCCATTGCCGTCGGCTTTGGCATAAAAACACCGGAAAATGCCCGCGCTTTTGCGGATTTTTCTGATGCAGTTGTTGTCGGTTCGGCAATTGTTAACATTATTACGGATAATATTGATCAAGAAGGACTTGCAAATCCCGCGCTAGAGGCTAGAGTCCTTGACTTTGTTAAGATGCTTAAGGCCGGCGTGCATAAAGCAAAAAGATCAAAAGGTGAAGAATGAACTGGATTACTAATTTTGTCCGTCCGAAAATTCAGGCGGTCCTTGAGAAGAAAAAAGATACGCCCGATAACCTGTGGCATAAATGCAATGGTTGCGGCCAGTTGCTGTATTTAAAGGATTATCTGGAAGTTCAATCGGTCTGCCCCAATTGTGGTTTCCATGGCCGGATTGAGCCAAGCACCCGCTTCAAGCATTTATTCAACAAGGGTGACTATGCCCTGATTGACCTGCCTAAAGCCACGGAAGATCCGTTAAAGTTTAAAGATCAGAAGAAATATACCGATCGCCTGAAAGCCGCCCGCGCCAAAAGTGAATTTAACGATGCCATCTCGGTCGCCTACGGCCAAATGGGTAATATCAGCGCCGTGATTGCGGTGCAGAATTTCTTGTTCATGGGCGGCTCCATGGGTATGGGTGTGGGCAATGGTATCATTGCCGCCGCAGAACATGCTGTGGCAAAAAAGGCACCGTTAGTGCTTTTCTCCGCCGCAGGCGGGGCGCGGATGCAAGAAGGTATCCTGTCGCTCATGCAGATGCCCCGAACAACGGTGGCCGTTGAAATGGTTAAAGATGCCGGCCTGCCTTATATTGTCGTCCTCACCGATCCCACCACGGGCGGCGTAACCGCCTCTTATGCCATGCTGGGCGATGTTCAGATTGCCGAACCCAACGCGCTGATCTGTTTTGCCGGGCCCCGGGTTATCAAGGATACAATCCGCGAAGAATTGCCCGAAGGCTTTCAACGATCAGAATATCTGCTGGATCATGGCATGGTCGATATGATTGTTCATCGTCATGAAATGCGCGATAATCTGATACAGCTTCTTGGTTTGTTAATGAAGCAAGCCAAGGCAGCGTAAGTCGCCCATGAAACATAATACGGATCAGGTCCTCGCGCGGCTGCAGAAACACCATCCGAAAAAAATCGACCTTAGCCTGAAGCGTATGCATGATCTGCTGGCCAAACTTGATCATCCTGAACGAAAACTGCCGCCGGTCATTCATATTGCCGGCACCAATGGCAAGGGGTCAACCATCGCCTATCTGCGGGCGATTCTGGAGGCCGCCGGCCTCTGCGTTCATGTTTATACCTCGCCCCATCTGGTGCGTTTTGCCGAACGTATTCGTCTTGGCGGGAAATTAATTGGCGAAGATCATCTGTTAAAAACTTTATTGGATTGCGAAACAATCAATGGGGGCAGCCCGATCACCTATTTTGAAATTACCACCGCTATCGCCTTTAAATCTTTTGCCGAGAACGCGGCTGATATATTGTTGTTAGAAGTCGGACTTGGCGGGCGTTTGGACGCCACCAATGTGATTGATCAGCCGCTGTCCACAATCATCACGCCCCTATCCATGGATCATCAACAGTTTTTAGGGGATACCATCAGCGCCATCGCCCATGAAAAAGCCGGCATTGCCAAATCAGGCGTTCCCTTAATCATGGCAGATCAATTGCCCGCGGCCAAGGCGGCCATTTTAACCCATGGCAAGCGCATCGGCGCAAAGCCCGTTTGTTATGGCGACTGGACGATAGCGGAAACCGGAAACGGCTTTGATTATCTGGACGGGAAAGGCATTATTTCACTTCCGAAACCAAATCTGCATGGCCCCCATCAAATCGCCAATGCGGGACTGGCCATTGCCTGCCTGCGCCATCAGGATAAATTTACCATCAGCATTGATCATATCAAAAAGGGGATCACCTCGGCCAGCTGGCCCGCGCGGCTTCAGGATATTTCCCAAAGTCCTTATGGCCGCCTGTTGCCCGAAGGCAGCAGGCTTTGGCTTGACGGCGGCCATAACCCGGCGGCGGGGGAAATTCTCGCGGATTATTTCTCAAAAGACAGGGATAGGCCGCTTTATTTAATTTGCGGCATGATGGCGGCCAAGGACGCGGCGGGTTTTCTAAAACCGCTCAGCCCTTTTGTGACAAAATTTTATGGCATAACGGTCATTGGCGAAGACTGCTATTCTGCAGGCCGCATTGCCGAAATAGCGCAGCAGGCCGGCATGGACTCAACAGGAGCTAGCTCTGCGGAAAATGCCCTGAAAGAAATTAAATCACAAGGCCGCGCCGTTCGCGTTCTGATCTGTGGATCATTATATCTTGCGGGCCATATTCTGGAGCAGAATGATCTTCTGCCAGACTGAATATCCCTGGTGAATATCCCTGGTGAATATTATGGCCTTATTTCTTATGGGCGTAATCCTGCCAATCCCATGTCCTGCCAACCATTTCGCCAATATCATACAGGCAGCTCATTAAGGCAGGATCAAATGAATTAAGACTCTTCCGGCATTGCTTTTGCCTGATATATTCCGGCTTGATATAGGTATAATTCATCTTGAAGTTCCCCGCGCCATAATGCGTCATCAGATTCCTGTAAATTTTATCAAGAGATCCCTTGTAAAGCTGATCCGTGGCAATGACAGATGATCTTTTCGCGATATCCAGAATAGAATTTTTAATATTTTTAGTTTCGCGAAAACATTCCCCGCTGTCATTACAGACATAAGGGTCAACAGCCAGATCACCATTGACGATGACATAGACTTCCACGGCCATATTATGGGCTTCAAGCGCCTTTAGGTTTTCGTCCCAGAACGTCCCAAATCGCAATCCCCCATCCACATACATATGGCCCCCGCCTGATGCTAAAGGGTCCGTTGTGATAAAACGCGGCGGAAAGAAGGCCGGTTCAGCCGAAGAGGCCAGAATGATTTCCCTGTAACAATTTTGAGACATCAGCTCTCGTTCCTTGTCACTTTCCTTATCGCTTTCCCCATTTCTGGCAACTTGCAACAGATCCGAGACATAAAATTTGCCGTTATCCATATTCACAACACCGGCGAAGGCCATTTTCCCGGCCCAGAGCCCATCATCCGGCCATGCCCTGATCATGGGCATGAATTCCTTAATAGCGCCGTCCAGCGTCCTTCCCATACCGCGCGTGTTAACAAGAGAGTTTGTGGTCAGCATGGCAATGACATTCTTTTTTTCCAGCAGATCATCCTCAGAGATCTTTGTGTAAATATTCTTTAAGGCTTGATCTGCCTTTCTCTGTTGATCACCCGTACCATAATTTCCAACCAGCGCATAGGTAAGCGCCATGGCGCCCGTGCTGATGGTGGTAATCATATCCACATCGGATCGTTTAATCCCTTCTTCCCGCTTGCTCCAACCATTTAAGATTCCCGCACCAAAAGCGCCGTTCTGCCCCCCGCCAGACATGATGAGAATGGTATATTTCTGCTTTGTCTCTGCCCCTCTCTCACGGGTTACAGTATTGTCTGTCATCTTTGAGAGATTATGGTCATGCTGTTGATTTAAATGATAAGAAAGGAGATTCTTGCCGGACTTTACGCCCTCAGCCTTCTGTTCAAGGCTATCGTCATCGAAAGCATATAGATAATCAGCTTTACAATATACCGGTGTTTTTCGATCTGTTTGACTCGCACAGCCCGCACAAAAAAATATTAAAATTACCGTCAAAATTTTGAAAATCTTCAAAGCTTGGCTCCCCATATTTTTTGATCAAGTTTTTTCTATCCCGGCAAAAATATCATATACCGTTCCGGCCTATAAAACAACTTATCCAAATCAGGCGACCCGCAAGCAGTTCCGGCCATGATCTTTGGCATTATATAAGGCCTCGTCCGCAATCTTAAGCATGGCTACAAAATCTTCTTTGGGGTGGTTACACATGCCGATACTTACCGTTACCTTGATTTCCTTTTCACTGAAATGAAGGCTATCTTCCGCGACAGCCCTGCGGAGTTTCTCTAGAATATCCATCGCCTCATCGGCATTTTTATCATGCAATATCACACAGAATTCTTCCCCGCCAATCCGCGCCACCATATCTTTACCCACAAGGTGACGTTGCAAATTTTCGGAGACTCTCGCCAAAACATCATCGCCCATATGATGACCATAAGTATCATTAATACTTTTAAAATGGTCTATATCCACCATCGCGACCGTCAGGCCTTCTGCCCTGTTGTCTTTATTATTAAAAAGCTCATCGCCATATTCCAATAAAAACCGCCGATTATTCAATCCAGTCAAGGCGTCGATATAGGCGCTCTTCTTTAATTCCTCGATCAAACAATAGATGTCTAAATTCTGCGACACGCGGCACAGGAGTTCTTCATAACTAAATGGTTTATGAATGAAGTCATTGGCCCCAAGTTTCAGAAACTGTACCGCATATTCACCTTCGGTATGGCTGCTCATGCCAATGATGGGAAGTTGATCCTTGGAATATTTACAGCGTAATTTGCGGGTCAGTTCAAAGCCATCCATATTCGGCATATTATAATCGGTGAGCACAAGATGAATAGGGTGGTGTTTTTCCATCAATTTCAAGGCTTCTTTTCCATCACAGGCTTCAATCACATTAACCAGCTGCCGGGTTAATTGCGTGCAGAGTATTTTTCGGGCTGTAATAGAATCTTCAACCACCAATATATTAATTTCACGGTTAAGCATCAGCCGTTTCACAAGAGAAATACAATAATCAAGGCTGGCCGGTGAGTCTTTAGGGATGCAGTCAATAACCCCCATGGCATAATAATGGTCAAGGAATTCCCGATCAAAATTACTGCTGAAAATAATAGATGGAACGTCATACTTATTCATAAGCTCAACGATCTCGCCTTCACGTGCATCAGGAAGGCATAAGTCGAGAAGAGCCACAAAATACTCACTACCCTGTTGTTTTAACAGTTTTTTAGCATCCGTATAATTTTCAATAAAAACGCATTCAAGATTCTCAAACACTTTCAAACGATGGCGAATGGCTACCGCAAAGAATTTGCTATCTTCAACAATTAAAACACGCAACTTTGGGGAGGACATACTCAAAGCCTCATTTGCAAATATTTATCAATATGGTTTCAAGAGAGACAAGAATAGAAAAATCACCTTAAGAAGGCATTAATATAAGAGATTAACATATAAAAAAAGCGCGACCAAAAAGCCGCGCCAATAAACCTATGGTTGAAAATTCCTTTAACTGTTTTCTTTAATCCAGTTTTGCAGATCCGTTTTGGACGTATTGCCCACTTTCATGGCCGCAACTTCGCCGCCTTTGATCAATAACATCGTCGGAATACTGCGAACGCCGTAGCTCGTCGGAACATTGGGGTTTGCATCTATATCCATTTTGGCAATGGTCAAATCATCGCCCATTTCATCTGAAATCTGTTCCAAGACCGGCCCAAGTTGTTTGCAAGGCCCACACCATTCTGCCCAAAAATCCACCAATACCGGTTTGTCAGAGCTTAAAACTTTTTCCTGAAAGTCCGCATCTGTGACTGCAATTATACTCATTCTTTTAAAATCCTTTTGTCAATTAGTTCATCTTTTCCGCCATAGCGTAAATGTAGGAAGCCACCCCCCTTGCGTCAAGGAAAACAATGAGATAATTTTTTATGATCAGAAAATTATCTGATCAAGGGCTGCCGTGGGCAATGCCATCAAATGGGCAATATCTGTCCATAACAACATGCATTTAATCTCTTTTCCCGGATAAATATCGGATAATATGGCCCGATAAGCGGCCATTTGCCGCAAATAGATACGCGGGACATTCATAACATCTGCCGGCGGCGGGCGATTGGTTTTATAATCCACAATCAGAATTTCATGATCCAGCACCACAAGCCGGTCCACGATACCCGAAACCGCCGTTGTCCCGACCAGCCCGACAACAGGCACCTCGGCGCGGCTGGCCTTTGAGAAAAGCGCCGCAAATTCCGGCGCATTCAAAATCCCTAAGATTTGCGTCACGATCTGACTTATATCAGCCGCCGCCAAATCATAAGCGGGTTGGCTGAGGAAATCCTGCGCGGCCTGCCCCCGTGCCATCGGGGGCGCGTCCGGCAATATTTCAAGCAATCGATGGATAAGCCTGCCCCGGTGGAACCGCTTGTGATCACGGCCATGACGCCGGGCCGCCAATAGCGGGCTTATCACCGCGGGCTCTTCTTCCGCCGGACGAGAAGGACTTAACGGCAATGCCGGCGAAGGCTCAGCGCGCGGCAGCACCCGCGCCCAAACAGGCAAAGCCGCGTTATGCACAGTTTGTGCCCTATCCGAAATATTTTCCTCTACAGGAACCTCTTGCGGACAGGTCAGGCGCATCAGAAAATCATCCCGATCACTTTCTCCGCGCGTTATGTTATATGTCTCCGCCGTCGCCATCGTCTCAAGGGTTCGGCTAATCACATCATACCAACTTTGCTCATTTCGGGCATTTTTACCTTCCCAGCCGGTGATATAGAGCCGGTCTTCGGCCCGCGTCATGGCCACATATAAAAGCCTGAGATATTCCTGATCCCGCTTCAGGTTAATATCTTCACGGGCCGCCGTGCAGGGCCCCAGCTCGAAATCACTTTTTTGCGGCCAGAAGAGCAATTCTTCATTTTTCGGCCCGGCCCATATAAGCGGCGAGCCACGCTTTGGCACTTGGCAGCTATCAGGCAAAATGACGATTGGGGCTTGCAGACCCTTTGCGCCGTGGACGGTCATGATGCGCACCTGAGATATTCCCTGATCCATATCCCGCTTGATTTCCACATTCCCCCGATCAATCCAGCTTAAAAAACCCTGCAGCGATGAGATATTATTAACTTCATAATCTGCGGCAAGCTGCAAGAATTCATCTATGGGGTCATTGGCTTCTTCGCCTAATCTGCTTAACAGGTTTTCACGGCCTTTCAGGCGCGTTAACAGGTGACTATAAAATTCAAAAGGCGGCACCTTGCCGGCATGGTTCGTCAGCGCCGTAAGAAGATCGCAGGCCCGCCGGAAAATATCCCTTTCTGCCTTGCGCGCGAGTAACGCCGACCAGAGACTGCCCCTGCGGTCATAAGCTAAATCAAAAATATCCTGCTCGCTAAAGCCAATGAGGGGGCTCTTCAGAACCACCGCCAGCGTTAAATCGTCACTGGGCAGCAAAGTAAAATTGCCCACAGCCATCAAGTCCATAACGGCAATCTGCTCACTAAGCAGCATTTTATCCTGCCCGGAAACGGGAATATTTCGCGCCTTTAAGGCTCTGATCATATAGTCATCAAATTTGGTGCGGCGGCGGACCAATATCATAATATCCCCGGGCGTAATAGCCCGCGCCTGTGAGGTTAGTTCTTCACCGCTGTCCAGCCATGCGGCGATTTTATCCGCTATTCTGATGGCCAGTTTCATTTCAGGCGATTTTGAAGGTTGCTGGCTCACGGGCGGCTGCCAGTCTTCGGTCTCTGGCGCTATGGCCGCCGGCTCGGTCGGCCACAGCTCTACCAGGCCGCCATGCCCCACGCGTGATGGCTCATGAATAATTTCTTCCTGGCTGAAAGACAGGGCATGACGGCTTTCGGGGCTTTCAAAAACGCAGTCCACCAGATTAAGTACCGCCGCCGTTGACCGGAAAGACAGGGCCAAATTCACATTGTGAAAAACATGGCCCACATCTGCTGATTTTTTCTGAAAAATCCGCCGGTTATCAATAAATTCCTTGGGATCCGCCCGCTGAAAGGAATAGATCGACTGTTTGACATCACCCACCGCGAAAATGGTTCGGACTTGCGCTGACCGGCTTTCACCTACAAAGAACTCATTGGCCAGAGCCTTGATCACCTGCCATTGCTCAGGGTTGGTATCCTGCGCCTCGTCAATGAGAATATGATCAACGCCGCCGTCCAGTTTATATAAAATCCAATCCGCAATGCCCGCCGTCCCGATCAGGCCGCTCACCTTCAGGATCAGGTCATCATAATCCATTACCGCATGCCGTTTCTTGCTCTCCTTAAAGGCTTCAAGCATCGCAGACCCAATCGTCAGCAGGGCCGTGCTATTTTCAAGCAGGGTCATCAGCTTTAATTTTTCTGTGAGTTTCTGCAGCCGCTCTGCCTCACGAGTCATGGCCTCAAAAGCCGAGGGGCTGGATTCTGCCAGTTTTTTCGGTATTAATGTTTTACGGATGTCGCCGCCTTTGGTTAAGAATGCCGCCATATAGTCCCCGATTTTTTTGGGGCGCATCTCTGGATTAGCCAACCAATCTTGCATCACCGCTGCGGTTTTCTGGTTTGCGGCACTTCCAGTCAATAATGTTTCCACGGCAAGCCTCACGTCGATAACATCCTCCCGGCAGGCCGCCGCAATAATATTCTCTCTGGTGGCAGAGGCGTTAAAGCCGAGCATTTTCCGCATGGCGAATATGGCCTGATCCAGCAACCGGAACCGGCCCATCATCCGTTCAAGTCCGCTGCGTTGATTGATCAAGGCCCCAATCAAATCGGCGAAGGTATTTTCGGTCACTTTACGGGAAATATGCATCAGGCTCTGCGCAAGTTGCGGATTTATGTCCCCCTGTGCCTCAGCCAACACCGCATCGCGTGCGCGGCCAAGATGTTCCAGAGCCGTCCGTTCATCCATGACCTGAAAATGCGGCGCGATACCCGCCTCCAGCGGAAACCGACCGAGCAATGACTGGCAAAAAGAATGGATGGTTTGAACTTTCAGACCGCCGGGCACTTCCAGAACCCGGGCGAATAATTTACGGGCATGATCCTGTTGCTCTACGCTGGGAAATTCACCGGTCAATCCCATAATCTGCTCGCAGAGCAATTGCGGATCACAGGTCACCCATTCACCAAGTTTTTTATTGATGCGGTTGGCCATTTCCGCTGCCGCCGCCTTGGTAAAGGTCAGGCAAAGAATCTTTTCGGGCTGGCCTTCCGCCAGCAATATGCGCAATACCCGATTGGTCAAAACAAATGTCTTGCCCGTCCCCGCAGAGGCCGCGACCCATACGGAGGCCTGCGGCTCTGAGGCCCGATTTTGTTCTATTGTTTGTGTCTGAGCCAATTTTTGAGTGGGTGCGCTCATGATTTTTTGCCCCCCTTATCATCATTTGCGTCCTCGGTTTTGACACGGCTTAAATCATTGCCCTGCCATTCACGGGTTCGGGCCAGATGATCATATTCACCGTACCCCAGATTATCCGGCCTTGGGTTATTCAAATAGGGCGTATCTTCCAGATCAAATTTTGTCACGAGCCGAACCAGACCATCAAAAGAAGCCTTGATGACTTCTGTCACATCCATTTTATTACGGGCGGCCAGATTAAAAGCGGTGATCTTTGCCACATCTTCCCCGCCTTTTAACTGCCAATAGGATAAATCACTGACCGTTCCGGCTTTAAGCCCTGCGAAATTTCCGGCCTCTGCCATCAAGCCTTCCAGTGGCAATTGGGGCGCATAGCCGGCATAAATTTTCCGCACCGTCGGGCTTTGTCCGGTTTTATAGTCAATGATGCTATAGCCGCCATCTTCGAGCAGATCAATGCGGTCGGCCTTTGCCGTCAGGATGAATTCGCCGCCGGGCAAGTCAAAAGCCATACGGCCTTCGATTTCCGTTGCCTCTGTTTTACTGTGCGCACGCCGCGTTTTTTCCTGTTCAACAAACCATTCTGCCACATGAACAAAGCGCGGCCACCAAAAGGCGCGCACCGTTGGGCGATCCAGATAATTTTCAAACTTTTTCCGGCCTATGCCAATTAATTCCGCCGCCGGATCACCCGGAAGGTGATCTGAATATTTGCCCATAAAATCATCCAGCGCATCATGAATGATCGTGCCTTTATCCGCCGCCCCGGGATCGGCATCCAAAGGGTCAAGCACGGTAAACTTCAAAATATAACGGGCATAAATACTATAGGGATCCTGCATCCATTTTTGAATCCCCGTCACCGATAATTTTCGCGGGCGGCTGGTCACGGGCGGTGTGGGACGCGGCGGCAATATTTCCTTCTTCTCAAGGGGCAGGTCAAGCATTCTATACCATGCGAGCCATGAGGGGGGATATTGCCCAGAAATATTTTGCAGGGAAATATCCGGCGCAACAGCGTCAAGGCGGCTTAACCAGCGGGATTTGACCGTCGGCGTACCATCCATTTTTTCGGATCGGGTGAGAACCACTTGCGGTGCCGAAGCCGCCTGCAAAAAGTCATGGGCCGATAAGCCAATTTTCTGTTCGAGGGATGGCAGGCCGAAATTTTTGCGCATGGGGCGGCTCATCCAGGGATCGGCAGGCGGTTCCGGCGGCCAAGCCCCCTCGTTCAAGCCCGCCAGTATCACCAAATCCGCATGTTGAAGCCGGGCCTCCAACGGCCCCCAGATATTAAGCCGTGGGTGCTGGCCATATTTGGGCCGAACCGTAATGCCGCCCATGAAAACATCAAGCAATGCCGGATAATTTTCTGACTTTAGCCGGGGCAGGTAAAGCGCGGCCTGATGCAGGTCTTCAATAAATTTGGCGGCCTCTTCGCCCGCATCCCCCTGCCATAATCTCTCTGCTCCCGATTTATCATGAGATGCACACAGCCTTTCCGCCATGTCAATATGGCCGATCAGGAGGGCCTCAAAGGATGTATCTTTCTGCGCCATGATCTGTTCAAAGGGCATGATCAAGGCGGACGTGGTCTGCCACCAGTCCTTTAAATTTTGCAAGTCCGTAATAGCCGAAATATTACTGGCCGGATTTTTAAGACTGTTTTTAGAATTTTTCCTTTTGGTCAAGGCCATCTCAATCGCCGTGCTGATACCTGTGCATCCGGCCCCCGGACGCGGGCCGCGCAGAATATATTCTTCCAACAGGCGCGTCATCTTTCGGAAATGCCCAACCTCTTGTCCGCCTGTGCATAACGGGTGTTTCAATACGGATAAAAGCGGCACAGGGGCCGCCCCCTCACCGATCATTTGCGCCGTCAGCCGCAGGAAAACACCCGCCGTTGTGTTGAAGAGCGGCGTCCCAGCGCTGTCATCAATCAAAATATCCCAGCGCTTCATTTCACCCGCCACCCGCCGGGCCAATTGCCGGTCGGGGGTCACCAGAGCGGCCGTCTTGCCGTCTGTTTCCAATGCTTCGCGCAGCATCAGGGCGATGATCCCCGCCTCTTCCCTTGGGCCCGGGGCTTCTATTCGGCTGAAACCCTTTGTCGCCGCCGCCAGATCAAGATCAAGAAAACGCCATTGATCTGTGGTTTGTGCCGGGCGCATAACCTCTCGCAACAGGTAATTTCGGGCCAGACGATGGTCAGGGACATCTTCATCAATCCAGCTTTTAACCACATCCCGCCCCGTACCAATGCCCGTATCAATGCCCTTATCAATGACAGATAGAAGATGTTTCATGGTGGCTTGTGGATGGGTATCATCAATGGCATCCCAACTGACTTCATCCATGGCAAGGTCAAGGCCGGGCAAAACCACCATGCCCTGCGGCAGACGCGAAATCACCCCGAGCAATTCTGCCGTGGCCGGAATAGATCCCGTGGATCCCGCAGCGATTATCGGATGATCCGGGGGATTTTCCATCCATTGTTCCCGCAGGCTGTCCAGCAAGATATTGCGGCGCATGGCCGCGTCCGAAAATCCGGTTGGGGCCAGAATATCCGGCCAATGTTCGGTCAGAATCTTCAAAAAATCCAAAGTCTTTTGCCAATGATTGGCATATTCAGAGGGCACCAGATTTTCCAGATCCTTAAAGGTTAACCTCTCGGTCTGGACATGATCTAGAAATTGTCCAAGGGCGCGGGCTAGAATAGCACATTGGGCAATCTCCGGCACGCTGCCTTCTGACTTATGGCTCCAGCGGTTAATGATATCCATCAACAGCATCTGGCGCATGAAGGGCGGGATCGGCGGTGCCAAATCCGTTTCCCATGTGGTTTGCATCAGATTGCCCGATAAAAAAAGATCATCCTCATCCACATCACCGATGGGTTCAATGCGCGGCAGTATCAAAGATTTTCCGCCGGATGCCCGCAGGAAAGCATCCCGCAAAGACCGAACAGCCCGCCGGTTTGGCAACAATATCAGTACATCGCTTAAGGTTAAAGGATCATCGCCAAATCGGCTGCGGATACCCCGCACCAGCCCATCCACAAAAGAGGTATGAGAAGCCAGTGTATAAAGTTCCGGTGCCTTGGTCAGCCGTCTTGGCATTTAATGATTATATCCTCCACATCGTCCCGGGCCTGGGGCGTGCCCACATGGTACCATGGCCCGTCATGAATCATACCAAATAAACGCCCGGCTTTTTCCGCCTGATCAAATTGCTGGCGCAGGGAAAAGGGGCCATCAGGGGAATTCTTAAAGCACGCCGGCTTGATGATCATGATGCCGCCGTAAACATAATCCGCCTGCGGTGCCGCCCCGCGCGCCGTAAGCCGGCCTTTGATGTCCCGGTGATAATCCCCCGCAGCGTCATAACCAAAGGCCTTATCGCGCGGCACCAGAAGCATGAGAATATCCATATCTTCGTCCTGCCAGAAAGCCTGCATTTTAGGGAGCATCCGGCCTTGATCACCATCCTGCCAGATCATATCACTGTTCAAAATGAAAAATGGGTGCGCGCCCAAATATTTCAGCGCATTTTTAACCCCGCCGCCGCTGTCCAGAAGCTGATCCCGCTCATCAGACAGGGTCAGGGTCAGGCGATGATCATAATATTTACCCACAAAATCTATCATGTGATCCGCCAGATAATATATGTTGATCACCACATCCCGCACCCCCGCCGCGCATAAACCATCCAGCGTCCATGATATAAGCTCTTTCCCCGCCACGGTGATCAATGGTTTGGGCCGATGGGCCGACAGGGGCCGCATACGCTGTCCCAAACCGGCGGCCAGAATCATGGCCTTCTGCGGCATGAAGGATTTTGGCAGAAACGTCTGAACGCGTGTTTCTGCAGATATATGGCCCTTCAGCCAGCGCCGTATGGGAGCCAAGGCCGGATGTCGCAAGTCCCTCTCGAGCAATTGCCAGACCGCAGGGATTTTATCAAGATATGCCGCCTTGCCGTCCCGCAGATAAAGCCGGGTAAAAATACCAATGATCTTGGCATTGCGCTGCGCCCCCAAAATGGCATAATCGCGGCAGAAGTCCTGCGGGCGTTGGCCCGTCTCGCTGACATATTTATTGAGCATGGCCTGTTCCAGTTCCTCGGACACATCCCGCCGCGCGTCTTGCAACAAAGAAACCAGATCATAGGTCTTATGACCGATGACCGCATCCTGAAAGTCAAGTAAGCCAAGTTGCATTAGCCCCGTTTGGTCTGCGCGCAACATCAAATTTTCCGCGTGATAGTCGCGCAGCACCAGACAGTCAAGATCTTTGGTCGCCGGCAGCAGAATATCGCGCCACAGGTCGGTAAATGTCTCTCTATCTTGCGGCGGTAACGGCTTTCCGGTCAGAGCGGGCATATACCAATCCGTGAACAGGCCAAGTTCTTCAAGCAGCAAATCCATATCATAATGGGGCAAAGAATGGGTATGCGAATGACCTATTTCATCCCCGGCGGGCAGTATTTCAGGCGCAGAAGACTCATGCAGCTTAATCAAACCATCCACGGCAAGCTCATAGAGGTTCACCTCCTGCGCCAAGTCATCATCTAATATTTTTGCGAACAGATCATCGCCCATATCCTCCAGCAGTAAAAAACCATCCTTTGTATGGCTGGCCAATATTTCCGGGGCGCAGAGGCCTTGATCGTTCAAATAACGGGCCACCGCAATGAAAGGCCTGACATCCTCAAATTCCGGCGGCGCATCCATCAGAACAGCGCGGCGCATGCCCAATGTCAACCGTTCATAGCGCCGAAAAGAGGCATCATCGGCAAGCGGGCGGCATTCGGCCATGCCCCAACCATGATCTGTTAAAAATTCTAGGGCGCGGCGCGCACGATCCGTCATGAAAGAAAATCTTCTTTGAAATCAGCGGCAAGTCTTTCCCGCCAGACCATATCGCCAATGAGGCTTAATTTTCGTGCGGCATTATATTGATCAATAATTGCGCAAATCTCCAGACGAAGCGTAAGAAAACCGGCCGGCAGATGGGGCCCAAGTTTTGAGGGCCACTCGATCAGGCTCGCCGCCGTATCAAAAGCCTCTTCAATACCCAGCTCAAAGGCTTCTTCGGGACGTTCCAAACGGTAAAGATCCATATGCCAAATGGTTGGGGCATTCGGGTTTTCCCTTAAACTCTTCGCAGAGGGGTCATAAATCTGCACCAGATTGAACGTTGGGCTTGGCACATCACCCTCATAACCCAGTGCCTGAATTATGGCGCGGCACAGGGCGGTCTTTCCCGCCCCAAGGGAGCCATCAAGAGCGACCACATCACCCCTGACAAGCAACGGCGCAAAACGGGCCGCAAAATCCTTTACTGCCGCCAGATCTTCAAGGATAAGCTCGGCAAATATTTCCGGAGATGTTTTTGGCTTCTGCATTTCTCGCGCCTTCATTCCCCGGCCACGCTTATTTGCGCGGGCAAGCCGATCCTGATCGGGAGGGTCAACGTCATGCAGGTTCCCTCATTCAGGCTTGACTGAACCTCGATCTTGCCGCCGTGCAGTTCAACAAAGCTGCGCACAAGTGAAAGACCCAGTCCCGCACCATGCTCATTAGGGACATTACTGCCCGTGAAGAATTTTTCGAAAATCTTGGGAATCTCTTCCGGCCTGATTCCGACACCGCTATCCTGAACAATGATAATATAATTCAGGTGATCCTGACGCACAGCCAGACTTATGGTGCCATGGGACGGCGTAAATTTTACCGCATTGCTCAACAGGTTATAAATCGCATGCTGAATTCGCTTGGAATCCCCCCATACCGACTGCATCATTTCGCCGTTGTCCACAAGTAAATCAATATCTTTGACCTTGATCCGTTCCTGTAACTGCCCGACCACCTGAGTCAAGACAGACGGCACTTCAAACTGATCAATATCAAGGGTCAAGCCCCCAGCCTCAATAACAGACAAGTCCAGAATATCGTTGAATAATTCCAGTAATTGCCGGGATGCCGCGAGAATATTATGCATATAGTCATGTTGAACATCATTCAATGGCCCCTGATATTCTTTTTCCAGCAATTCGGAGAAACCAATAATACTATTGAGCGGCGTCCGTAATTCATAGGACATATGGGCCAGAAAATCGGCTTTGATTTTATCCGCTTCCTCAAGGGCCTGATTGCGTTCTCGCAGGGCTTTCTCAATGGCAAAGCTGTCTGAAACATTGATAAATGTGATCAATGTTGCCCCATCGGGCAACGGCACCACAGAATAATCAAGGACGCTGCCATCCTGCCTTTTTAACTGACCAGAGAAAACTTCTTTTTTTGTTTCCCCGCCAACAATAAGGCTTTTCAATTCAGTTATCTGGTCACTGCTGCCATATTTTTTTGCGCAACTATCCATCACTTCTATCGTATGAGGGGCCCCGTCCAGAAAATCCCGTGATAATTGCCAGATATCCAGAAACGCATCATTATAGAGCTGAAGGCAACCGTCAATTCCAAAAACAGCCAAGCCTTCATGCAAGTTATTCATGGTTTCCTGCTGAACGGCAAATAGCGTATTATAGGACCGCTCGAGGGCGAAATGGTCGGTGACATCTTCATAAAACACCAGCAATCCGCCCAAAGGGTGAGGCTGGGTCACCACACGAAGTGACGTATTATCCGGCAGATGCCACATTTCTTCCACCGGGTCTAAAGTCTGGGTATAGGCGGCCAGCTGTCCAGCTTTCCATTCCGGGAAGTTAGCCTGTTCTGGCAGCCTTCGCGCATCGCGCATCGCCTCCAGGACCTCGCCGTGAAGGGGATGATTAATGAGCAGGCTTTCTGATAAATGCCACAGACGGCTAAAGGCGCTATTATAATATTCAAGGCGTTTGCCTGAGGTAAAAATGGCCACCGCCGTCGATAATTTATTCAAAGTTTCCGAATGAGATTCCGTATGATGAATTAATTCGCCTCTGGCTTTCTCAAGTTCTGTTATATCCTGCGCATACCCCATACAGCCCATATTATCTTTATCTATACGCACAGGCGTATTATGAATATCAAGGGCGCGGCGCTCCCCCTGAATGACAACAAAATGTTTTTCTTTATAAGTTTCATGGGTCTGTCTGGCCATAGCCGCCATATCCCGCGCCGTTTTGCCTATGGTGCTGGTGATCAATTCCCGGCCCTCTGAAATGACCTCTTCTGCGGATGTGCCGTCTACGGCATCCACATAAGCCTTGTTAACCCATATGAGCTTTAAATTCTCATCCCGCAGCCACATGGGCAATTGCATGAGGTTGCCGGTATTTTCAAAAAAATCAAGTCGCCTGTTGATGTTGCGCGCATCCCGTTCTTTAAAGGCCGCGATATTCTCTTCAACCGTGGCGTCTCGGAACCAGACGATAGATCCCGCTGAAATATGACCATCCATAAGGGGCTCCCCCATCACAATGATATTTCTTTTTTGGGTGTTAAGGAAAAATGACTTTTGAAAACTTTCCCCGTAAGTCAAAAGCTTTTCAAGATTTTCCGTGAGCAGATCAAACTGATCCTGTGAAAAAGCAGCCGCCTCCCCCCTCAGGCAATCCAGTTCTGTGCTGTCACTGTCAATGCCCAGCCAATTTTTGATATCGTCAAGCGAGGATATTTTCCCCTGCTTATCCCAAATCACCGAAAGCCCTTTGCGTGAACTCAAGAGAAGGGATTGCTGATAATTATCTCTCTCGGCACGCATTAACCTGTTGCGCATGCGCCTGCGATCCAATGCCATCCATAAGATCAGGCTTGCCGCAAAGAAAAACAATATTCCCATATACAGAATGATGTTATCACCCACAGCCACAGGTATAACCGGCTCGGCAACCGCCATGGGGATGACGCCCACTGCCAGTGCCAATGTTAATATCATCAGGTTAAATAATTTTGACGGTCCCCTGACCATAATCTCTTCCACAACGATTATTTTATACGCAGAATATCATAAACGATCGAAATGAAAAGGGAAGCACCATATTGATATCAGAAAGTTTTAAGGCCTGATGTCATTCTTCACATCAGGCCTTATAAATATTGCGGTATCAAGAGACGTTAATATCGGTAATGATCCGGCTTGAACGGGCCATCAACACTGACATCTATATAATCAGCCTGCTCTTTCGTAAGCTTGGTCAATTTAACGCCCAGCTTTTCAAGGTGAAGCATGGCAACTTTCTCGTCCAGATGCTTGGGCAAGACATAAACTTTATTGTCATAATTCTTGTGATTTTCCCATAATTCTATCTGGGCCATAACCTGATTGGTGAAAGAGGCGCTCATGA
>JAJRQU010000102.1 GCA_024280095.1 Alphaproteobacteria bacterium
GCAGATATACAGGGCAACAAAAGCATTCATGATGGCGACAGTCAGGAAAACTTCCGGTATGCTGAAACCGCTGCTGATCAGCAGTGCGCTGCCAACGGCAGATACGGTCATAAACAGAGAATTGAAAATATTAATGCTGGCAATCATGCGGGAACGTTTTGCCACGGGGCTTCGATCCTGAACAATGGCATATAACGGCACGATATAAATCCCGCCAAATACCGCAATCATCACCAAATCAATCACAATACGTATATTGGCCAAATGGGACATAAATTGTCCCGCGCCCATTAGGGCCTCTGCGCTACCGCCAACAGCATTCTGACTGGCAAAATATAAATCTATGCTGAAAACAGTCATGAAAATCGCGGCTGCTGGCACGTAAAGCGCGTGAATTTTCCCCTTTAACAACCGTTCACAAAAAAATGATCCCAGCCCGATTCCCACAGAAAATGCACAGTTGAAAAGCGTGCCTACCCCCTCATCAGCGCCAATCACTTCCCGGCTGTATGTGGGAAATTGGGCCAGAAAAGATACCCCGAAAAACCAGAACCAGGAAATGCCCATAATCGACATAAAAATACGCCAGTCTTTACGCGAATCATCAATAATGTGCAGGGTTTCCTGAAGAACATTGAAATTAATTTTAAGGCCACTATCAGCCGGAATTGTTTTAGGAATGGAAAAACTGCTGACAAAACCAATGATAGCGATCGTAATAACCATTGCTGAAATAATTAAAACACCGCTTTCTGCCAGGATTAAAATACCCCCAACGACCAACCCCAAAATAATCGATAAAAACGTCCCCATCTCAATCAAGGCATTACCGCCGATTAATTCTTTTTTCTTCAGATGCTCGGGCAAAATGCTATATTTTAAAGGCCCAAAGAATGCGGATTGAACACCCATAAGGAAAAGCGTCACCATCAATATCGTGACATCCTGCCGATAAAAACCATATGAGGCCAGGATCATCAGCAGAACTTCAAAGAATTTAATGATCCGGATCAGCCCTGATTTTTCAAGCTTGTCAGACAATTGTCCCGCAAGGGATGAGAATAAAAAGAAGGGCGCAATAAACACCCCGCCGGCCAACGGGACAATGACCGCAGCATTATCCCAGCCCTGATCTATGGCAATTTTATAGGTAATCAAAAATACCAAAGCATTCTTGAACACATTATCATTAAACGCCCCCATGAATTGTGTTATAAATAATGGCGCAAATCGTTTGGTACGCAACAGATGGAACATATTACCAGACACAGCTAAATCCCTATTATTATTTTTCTTATAACATCAGTTTAGGGAGATTTTATAGAATAAGACAAGTATAATAATTCTTTTAGGCCATGATTTTCTAGGAATTTATGGCAAATTTTACATTGTACATAGAAATTTCAATATTTTACTATATGGTAAAATATTTCAGATTGACGAGAATATTATCTTATGGAAATTCAAAACTGTACGGCACTTCGCGGTGAATTACTATGGTTTACAGGCAATCCTTTTCTGGCAAAAGCGTCTGACTGCACACAACATATTGATGATGGTATCCTGTTGATACAAAACGGTAAAATCATCGCTTGCGGCGCGGCACATGACATAATGCCTCAAATCCCTAAGGGCGTCACAATAGATCATTACCCAGATGGCATTATCATGCCCGGCTTCATTGATGCCCATGTCCATTACCCGCAGATGCAAATCATGGGAGCGTACGGCAAGCAATTGCTTGACTGGCTTAATGATTATACGTACCGGGCTGAACAAGCCTACGCGGATCCTGAACATGCAAGAATAAATGCAGCATTCTTCTGTGATGAACTACTCAAGAATGGCACCACCACGGCGGCCAGTTTTTGCACGGTTCATCCTGCCTCCGTTGAGGCGTTGTTTAATGCTGCAAGCCGCCGCAACATGGCCATAATCGCGGGCAAGATTATGATGGACAGAAATGCGCCTGAAGCTCTGCTCGACACGCCGCAACTGGCCTATGACCAATGCAAAGAGCTCATTAAAAACTGGCATGGTAAAGGCCGAAATCTATATGCGCTCACGCCGCGTTTCGCGCCAAGCTGCTCGCCAGAACAGTTAACGGTTGCCCGGGCTTTAAGACAAGAATTCCCCGATCTATATGTGCAAAGCCATCTGTCCGAAAGCCCTGATGAAATTGACTGGGTGAAACAACTTTTTCCAGAGCATGAGGGTTATCTAGACGTCTATGATCATTATGAGCTAACCGGCCCGCGCAGTCTGTTGGGTCACGGCATTCATTTGACCGATGCGGAATGGCATAGCCTTAATGACCGGCAAACAACCTTAGTCCATTGCCCCACGTCCAACCTGTTTCTTGGCAGTGGTTTATTTGATTTGGCCCGCACGCAATCCCCCAATAATTCGGTTCCCGTTGCCATCGGCACCGATGTGGGGGCCGGAACCTCCCTCTCCCTGCTTGTCACCCTCGGCGAAGCTTATAAGGTTGCGCAGTTAAGGGGGGGAACTCTGACCGCCTATCAGGCTTTTTATCTGATCACCCTTGGTGCGGCGCGCGCCTTACATCTGGATCATGACATAGGCTCTTTTGAGGTGGGAAAGACAGGCGATGTGGTTGTCCTAAACCCAAATGCCACAAGCCTGCTCCGTCATCGGATGGAATTCACAAACAATATAGAAGAAATACTCTTTATATTAATGACATTAGGCGACGACCGCGTAATAAAAGCCACTTATACCGCCGGTCAAAAACATAAAATCTGTTAAATTTTAGCCAATTAAATTTTAGCCAGTTAAATCTTGGGATGACCAAACAAGCGCATACGGGAAATGCCGCCATCGGGATAAATATTAAGCCTCACATGACTGATCGGCCCCAAATCCTGCAATTCTGAGGTAAATTCATGACGCCCGTCCGCAGATAGTTTTTGTTCCGGCAACAATGTCTGCCATGAAGGTGACTGTTCAAGTAACGCTGGATCATCCAACCCCGAAACCAAGGTTGCCTGAAGCGAGAAACGATCCGGATAATTGCCCTTGAAAAAGGTCGTCTCAATGACCGCATGATCAATGATACCTGTTGTGGCCAAGGCAAAGACGGCCCAGTCATGGCCCGGCATCCGGCGCCGTCTGGTTTCCCAGCCATCGCCCATATTTTCCATCCGGGTTGGGGATATAATATTCATCGGCAGACCAAAATGGGCATCGTTACAGCCGACAGCCCGCCCGCCCCACTCCATAGCGGCAAGGTCAATCTTTTTACCTGGCTTTTGGCCCGGATTTTGGTTCAAGATTTCTGGCCAATCCACCTCAATCACCCCATAGACTTTCAGGCGCGCAACTCCGCCATCAGGGTAAATATTAAGCCGAACATGGCTCCATATCTGATCGCTCATAATCTCAAAAAAATGCTGGCGGTCACCAGACAGATTTTTTGTCGGTAAAATTTCCGTCCAATGGGTATCCTCATCCGGCATATGGTCCTGCGTGCGGCATACTTCGATAGAGGCCGCAGGCGGGAAATTTCCGGTAAAATGCCGCGTGTCAATTTCTATACCTTTGATCCGTCCGGACTTGCCCAGTTTTACCACGCAATAATCATACCCCGCAACGCGTTTTCGGCGGCTTTCCCAGCCGTCCATCCATTTACCATGATCATCATACTTACCCTCGATAAATATAGGGTCTTTTCGGCTGATCAGCCTCTCTTTCGGGGCAAAAAAATCATCCGTTGCATAAACCACCTCGGTTCCAAGGCGGGTGTCCGCAAGGTTAACAAAATGTCCGGAAAAATCAGGTTGGTCAGATAATGATGTCAAAATTTTATTCCTTGGATAGGGCGGCAAGACGCAGCCTTGCTATTTTATGAACTTCTTTCAGGGCTGTTGCAAATTCATCTTCAGCCGTATTTTTAATTCTCATGCGAAA
>JAJRQU010000103.1 GCA_024280095.1 Alphaproteobacteria bacterium
GCCTCCAAAGGCGGCATTGTCGGCATGACATTGCCTATTGCCCGTGATCTTGCAAAACTTGGTATTCGCATCTGCACCATTGCGCCGGGCCTGTTCTTAACACCCATGATGGAAGGTCTGCCCCAAGAAGTTCAAGATTCCCTTGGGGCCAGCGTACCTTTCCCAAGCCGCCTTGGTATGCCCGATGAATATGCGCAACTCTGCCAGCAGATATGCGAAAATGCCATGCTCAACGGCGAAGTCATCCGCCTTGATGGGGCCATTCGCCTTGCGCCGCGCTAAAATATAACTTACATAAAAAAAGGCACCTACCAAGGTGCCTTTTTTATATATTCAGATGTACTCAATTCATGAGCTTAAACTGTTTAAGACCATGACATCCCGATTAAGCCGATGAATAATATCCTCGCTTTTATTCCCCCGCATGGCAGCGAGAATCCCCCGCCGTGACAAAGTTCCAATGATAACCACATCCGCATCAATATCATCGGCGACCGTCGCAATGATCGCCGTTGGATTTCCCAGTTGCACATGAACATTCGGTTGCTTTGCCCCCGTATCGTGCAGCAGTTTGGCGCGATCCGGAAACTCCAATGAATCTTCATAGGCATTAACAATATGTTTTTCCGCGCCATAATAGCTGGCCATCATACGGGCCATTTTCAGGATTTTAGCATTCAATTCCACATAACGTGGATTATCCGTTTGCATATTGACCGCCGCGAGAATTGTCTTGCGATGTAATTTTGCTTTGGGGTGAACAATCAAAACAGGACACTCGGAAACCCTCAACAAAGTCCATTTTTCTGCTGATAAATCATTTTGATTTTTCTCTGTCGTGTAATCGGACATAATGATCATATCAATATTGTAACTTTTGACAGAAGCCATAATTGACCGATGCCAGTTTTCAGTCCAGAAAACTTCTGCGGAATAGGTTATATTCTTTTCAATCAGTGGACGAACTAAACTCTCGAACCAACTGTTATCACAAGAAAAATCATAGTTATCTCCTCCCGACTTTAATTTATCCATCTCAAAAGATATAAACAAATGAATATTCACATCATTTTCAAGCATTTCATGCGTTTTTATGGCCCGTTGCAGGGCATATTGGACATCCTCCGCTGGCTCAATGACAACCAGAACATTAGAGATGACTTTATCGATTTTTGACATATTTTCCTTCGCTTTCCGAATTAACATTCTATTTCTGCCCAAAGCATATCGCGATTAACTGTGATCAGTTTTTGGTTCCATTATTACATGAATAAAATATATCCCTAAAGAAATAAAAAAAATTGATCTAGGATAAATTTTTACCGTTATAAATTTTATTGATAAAGCGGGCTAAATTTATATCCATGGCCGTGACGCCCCCTTCTTCGTGGGTGGTCAGTATGATATCAAGCTTATTATATATATTGCTCCATTCCGGATGGTGATCCATCCTTTCCGCCTTCATGGCAATGGCCGACATGAATGAAAATGCTTTATTAAAATCAGAAAAGGTAAAATGACGTTTAATCGCGGGCCGGTTTTCACAAACTTCCCAGCCTTCAATTTCATCCAGAATTTTTTTAATTTCTCTCTTCGAGAGCGTTACCATGTGAGCGTTTCCTTAATGTCAATCCTGCCTTATAAATTTTTCCTAATCTATCATCTTCCCTCATTGGATTTTTGAGTATATAATCTATTTTTTGAGTATATAATCTATTATAGTGAAAATAGAGAGAAACCAGCAGTGTAAAATGATTAAAATTCTATTTGTATGCTTGGGTAATATTTGCCGCTCCCCAACGGCCGAAGGCGTATTTCGTCAAAAATTATCACAAAATGGTATTCGTGATGGTTACCTTGAAAATATTTTTGTCGATTCCGCAGGAACCGGCGCTTACCATGTAGGGAAAGAACCCGACAAGCGCTCTCAGGACATAGCCCTGAAATACGGCGTAGACCTTAATGATCTCAAGGCTCGAAGGGTAACGCTGCAGGACTTCACAGACTATGACTACATCCTGGCCATGGATCAAGATAATATTCAGGATATGAAGGCCATTTGCCCGCCCGATCAGCAGCATAAGATTAAACTTTTTATGGAATATGCGGAAAATTGTCCCGGCATTACCGAAGTGCCGGATCCCTACACCGGTGGCATTGAGGGTTTTGACAGAGTCTATGATTTTATCGACAGGGGTTGCAACGGATTTTTGAAGCATCTCTTTGCCAATAGCAAATTATAAGAAATAAATTTTTCCGAGAAAGACTTGAAAAAATCTATTTCTATGCCAATATATCCTCACATAAACGAATTAAAAATGAAGGATATATTTTAAATGGTTGAAGACTATAAACCCCGTTACGGCTCTGCATCAGACCTACGTACCGCAGCCGAAGTAGACGAAGGCCTCAGGGCTTATATGTTGACCGTATATAATTATATGGCCTCAGCATTGGTTCTGACCGGGCTTATGGCCTATGTCACCGCAAATGTGCCCGCGCTGGCATCGCTGTTATATAATTTCCAAACGGCGCCGGATGGTTCCGTTCATCTAACCGGACAAACCGGGCTTGGCTTAATTGTGATGTTTGCGCCGCTCGCCATGGTTTTTTTCCTGAGTTTTCGCATTAACCACATGCAGGCCTCAACAGCCCAAATGGTATTCTGGATTTATGCCGGAATGGTGGGCATGTCTATTGCCTCCATCCTATTTGTCTATACCGGCACCAGCATTGCCAAGACATTTTTCGTTACCGCTGCGGCCTTTGGATCGCTCAGCCTTTATGGTTATACCACCAAGCGCAACCTAACAGGCATGGGCTCATTCCTTATGATGGGGCTATTTGGCATTATCATTGCGTCTGTGGTCAATATGTTCCTGCAATCCGGCATGATGGATTTCATCATTTCCGTCGGCGGCGTTCTAATTTTTGCCGGCCTAACCGCTTATGATACCCAGAGAATAAAACTGATGTATATGCATAATGACGGTCAGGAAACCGCACAAAAGAAAGCCATAATGGGCGCCTTGAGCCTCTATCTTAACTTTCTTAACATGTTCCTTTTCCTACTGCGCTTCATGGGCAATAGAAATTAGACCATCTTATATAATTCTGAAAAACGGCACCAAATTGGTGCCGTTTTTTTTAACTTCTTTTCCCAAATTAGTCATTGCCTTTAAAAGAAATTAAAAGTAACCTGCGCTCACTTGTTCATGTTTAGACATTAGCACCCGTAGCTCAGCTGGATAGAGCGCTGCCCTCCGAAGGCAGAGGTCACAGGTTCGAATCCTGTCGGGTGCACCAATGACTTATAATAAAACCATATCCCGCCCCATCCCCTTAAACGTCTCATTTTGGAATAAATCATATTTTTCTAGGTTGAAAAAAGAGGGTAATGAAGCGCGCAAAGAACAATGCATAGGCGAGAAGCCAGAGGAACCCTGCCACTTGTAGGATTCCTAAATAATTTACATCACTCACCAATGGTAATATAACCCGCGCCAGGGCGGCGGTATTAATGGACAGAAATATAACCGTTAAGGTTACCTCATTGTTCAGCGGCAGGCCGGAATGGCCTAATGTCGCGCGAGACATAACGCCCAGAGTTAAGGACCCAATGGCCCCGGCAGTGAAGGCATGCAGGGCATGGCTAAGCATGATTTCCCCGCCAAAGCTGCTATATGCCATCAGGAAAAACCCAATCGGAATCCAAAAATAACCTATATGTAATATGAAAAGTAACGGGTCATTGGCGACCTTCCATCCCTGCCAGCATAAGGACCGGATAAGGGTTAAGATACCCGCAATTACCGCAAGGCTGCCAATGACCATATCCGCAGTCCCCATAAGAAAAGCGAGCGCCAAACTGAAAATAGCCACTGCCGATAAAGGCAGAAGAGCTGCCGGTTCAGGCATCTTAATATTGGGATATTTATTTCGGGTAAAGCTTGGGATAATTCGGCCCCCGATCACATTCATCAAAAACACAATGAAGAATACGGCTGACAGGAACAATTGCCGCTCATCAATATTGATCGCCCCCATAACAGCCAAATGACTCGCAATATTAAGCCCTGCAAAAAACAGCAGCAGCACAGGTAAAAAATAATTTCGTTTATTCTCAACCTTAATCAACGCCTTGACAATCCCCGCGATGGCAAGAGGCAAAAATATACCATCCACAAGAACGGGCAGCCAGATCGGTAACATTTCACCAAAAAATACGGCAAATCTGCCCAAAATCCATATCAACATCAATACCGCAAGAGCCCGCCCCGTAGGGGTTGGCTGCCCCGTCCAATTGGGCACTGCCGTATATAAAAAGCCAATGATTACAGCGGCAACCATGCCAAATATCATCTCATGCTGATGCCAGCCCGCAGGCGAAAAACGCGACGGCAAAAAATCCGCATGTCCCGTTACCAATAACAACCAGTAACTCAGTGAGAAAACAGCACAGAGAGCCGCCAGCGGGAAAAATACCCGATATCCAGCAGAGAATAAAATTGTTTTTTGTGGTTCTGAATTGGTCATAGGATAATAATCCGACTTTTATTGCGCGGCTTCAAGGTAATTATGACAAACGTCAAAAATTATAATTAATTGTGGCGCCGAATTGGCGGCTTTTAGGCAATGTCACCAAAAAGGCTCGTGGCATAAAAGGGGATGAGGCATCAAAAAACCTTGTCACATCCGCCGGCGTATCATCATTAAACAAATTTTTAACAAATCCTGTCACGCTCACATCCTGCCATTCAATACCTATGTGAAGATTAACCTTTGTCGTCGCTCCAATGATCGCCAGATTATGAACCTGTACGAAACGGCTGGATTTATAATTCACATCACCGCGAAGGAAGAAATCCATCTGATCATTGATCGGCGTGACATAACGTGATGACAGGTTAAAGCTGTGCTTTGGCGCGCGCGGCGTACGGTTTCCTGCGACAGAGGCATCACCCGTAAGGGCCGCATGTGTTTCATCTTCAAATTCTTTGAATTCACCGTTAGCATAGCCATAACTTGCAGAAATGCTCAATTGATCATTGGGGTTTGCTTGAATTTCTGCTTCAAAGCCCCAGATCTCAGTCTTGCCGGCATTATGAATCAGAGGCCGCGCGCGACGATGTCCAATCACCGGAAAGGATGTCGAGAGCTGCTGTTCCGTCCAGTCAATGAAAAAACCTGCAAGGTTAATATTCACTTTACCGTCCATCCAGCTTGTTTTGGCGCCGACCTCATAATTCCAAACCCGCTCTTCCGCATAAGTCAGATAATCTGCCAGCCTGATACGTTCTGATTCCGGCACAGCTGTACCATATAAATCCTCATTAAAGCCCCCTGGCTTTGTGCCTTTTGCAACGGTCATATATACGCGGGCTTGAGGCGAAACCTTAAATTTAAGGGCAAAACGCGGGGTCAGGCTTTTAAATATATTCGATTGTATGCCAGCGTCAGTCCCAATAGATATCTTATCCCAATTTCTGCGCATCTCTAGCGTGGCCGTTAATTTTTCAGACACATCCAATTCTACCGAAGCAAAAACAGCATAATTATCAACTTTCGCAACAGGGGATATACTGACCGATGGCCGCACAGAAAATGGCGCAGATAGGCTATCATTGATTTCCTCGTGATAATAATATCCGCCCAATAACCAACGGAACGCGCCGCCATCATTGGAATTGATCCTGATTTCCTGCGAAGAGCTTTTAATTTCGGTATCTGACAGTATGTGAAATGCACCGCCCAAAGCCGCAATAGGCAGAAAATCACTATCCCTTTGGTCGGTTAATTTATCCCTGCTATATGATGAGAGAGAAGAAATACGGAAATCATCAATTTCCCAATCCATGATTAAGCTGAGCCGAAAAATATTCCGTTCAAGTCCCGGGTCTTCAAATATATCCTGATTAAGGGCGACGGATTTCGGGGAAACTATCTCACCGCAATAATATTGCGTTGTGTCCAGAAAACAATTATTTGCCGAAGCGGGCTGAAGGGCATTTGCCGCAAGTCCATCATCATCCTTTTGATAATATATCCTGAGGTAAGCCCCAAAATTATCACTGGGATACAGGGTTAGTCCGCCCGAGATACTCTGGCTTTTTTCCTGACCAACCATGCCGCCGCCCGGGCCTGTATTTTCATATTCCCCGCCGTAACTATAATGCCGCAAAGATAACGACAAACCGGCCTTATCCTCAATAAGCGGGCCAGAGACATGGCCGGTAAGGCGGAATTCATCATGACTTGCCGCCGTCGCTGAAACTTGCCCCGCCAAAATATCACCCGGGCGTTTGGTAATGTAATTAATTGCCCCGGATAATGTTGCCCGGCCATATAATGCGCTTCCTGGCCCTTTTATAATTTCCACTCTTTCCAAATCAAAAAGCGCCGTAGAGGCGATGCCGCCGCGCACATACACACCATCCACAAAAAATCCTGCATTAGCCGCGCCAAGAATATTCGACATCCCCCGGATCACGGGACGCTGCAGGTTATTTCGGCCAAAAGCCTCGTCATAAGAAAAATTTGACGTGAAGGCGGCCACATCCTTAAGGCCCATTAAAGACTTTTCTGTAATCATGGCAGAGGATAATATGCCAACTGTCGCCGGAACATCTCTGATATTTTCAATGCGTTTTCGGGAATAGACGATGATTTCATCCATCGGCCCATCCCGTTCAGTGAAGGCTATTTCTTCATAGGCATTAACCTGAAAAACAGGCAACATCGCCATCAACCCACATAGATTGAACCATAATATTTTCTTCAAAATACCCCCTCCTCTATTTGAGTAATGGAAATATGGCGGCTCAAGGCTTCTAAATTTTCTATTGATGAACATTTTCTTCTTTCAATCATATTATTTGAGCGTTTTTTTCAGCATCATTCTGCCAACATATTGACCGAGTGGAATAAAGAAACCCGCTCCCCCTATTCCTATGATTGAATTTTTCTTATCGCCTTGACCTTCGTCAAACATCATTTTCATTTTGGAAAAAATCAAAAATTACTTAATATATTTAAGGACTTACCTCAATAATATAACGATAATTCTTGACATGCGTCAAAGCGTTTTCCCTACAAGGTGACATAACATGCATTTTAAGTACTTCATTAGATTTTTAGTAACCCACCTAGTATGCACATATCAAAAAGAGGAAATGACCGATGAAAATGACTAAGTTTAATCTACCTGCTCTTGGGATAGCGCTTGGCCTAATTACGGCCGGATTTAATATGAGTGCCGCAGCAGAACCAAGTCTCTCAGAAGCAGACTTTGAAAAGGCAAAATCCATGTATTTCCAGCGCTGTGCCGGATGCCACGGCGTATTGCGCCAAGGGGCTACTGGTAAAAGCCTGTTGCCCAAAGAAACCCAAAAACTGGGCCAGGCCAGACTGGAAAAGATTCTTACCTTCGGTACCGAAGGCGGTATGAATAATTTTGATGATATTTTCAGCAAGGAAGAAATCACCTTATTATCCACCTATATCCAGCTTGAACCACCTGTTCCACCAGAAATGTCATTGGCCCTGATGAAAGAACGCCATAAGGTATTTGTGGAGCCAAAGGATTATCCAACGAAACCGCTTCATGGTCTTAATTGGGAAAATTTCTTTGTCGTCATTGAACGCGATGCCGGTAAAGTCGCCATCATTGATGGGGACACCCATGAAATTGTAACCCATATCGATACCGGCTATGCTGTGCATGTAATCAAAGCCGCAGAGCATCACAAAACTCAAAAACCTGTAAATGGTGTTCCCGGACGTTTCTGGTACACACAGGGTCGTGATGGTAAAATGACCAAAATTGACCTGTGGCAGACACCAGACAAGATGCTGGTTGCTGAAACCCAGATGGCTTATGACGCCCGCGATGTCGCCGTATCCGGTGACGGGAAATATGTCATTGGCGGCGGGTATTGGCCACCCCATTTTGTCATCCTTGATGCCTTGACCATGGAACCCCTGAAAGTGGTTTCAACACGTGGTGTCAATGTGGACGGTGATTATGTCAACGAGGCCCGTGTTGCCGCAATCTATACCACACCAAATGCCCCAACTTTCCTGGTTGCTGTTAAGGAACTGGGACAAATGTGGCAAGTGGATTATAGTGATTTGGATAATTTGCGCATAGAAATGATCAATTCC